>CAZXHI010000080.1:0-9426 GCA_964640555.1 uncultured Thermoplasmatales archaeon
GATATCTTTTATGATTACGTAGAGTATTTTTGTTAGTAATACTATCAGAAATGTTGAGTAGATATTCTTCAATTGCCTTTTCATTTTTCTTAGATAAATCATAAATCTGGCGATTATGTCTTCCCTTTTTTACGTCATTCATACTAAATATCTAATATGGCATTCATATATAAAATTATCGTATCGCATAGTTTTAGCAAATAAAACTTGTGCTTGATAGTGACCATATGTTTTCCATTTCAAAATAATGATCGTTATTAATTTTATTTAGTCTTTATTCTTGATAAAACATAAAATTACACAAGATTAATGAGTTTTTTAACAGGATGAAATCATCACAACATAGCGAAATAAAACATGTTATTTTTGCATGATACAATGGCAGACGTATGTTTTTAAATGAAAAGAGAATACAATAATTGTACTTTTAGGGGAGCCAAGATATAATGAAACCGAAATCAGACGAGGAAAAAAAATATATTGAGTATTTAGTAAAGAAATATTCGGTGGGTTGGTAGTTAAGGAGCGGAAACAGATTTACCTGGATTGTAAAAAAGAGCGCCTGAAAAATCCTGAATTTTTTTCATCAATGTTTTTATATTAAGAAAGGATTATCAACGATGGAATTTGGATGGGATAATAAATGCACAATAGACTAACATCTCCCATTACTACAAATATCACTGCCATTTTAAGTAGTGAGAGATTATCGAATGGTCCATTTTATAGATGGTGGGTTAAATGAATAGCGGACCCGACATCGTGAAAGAAGTGAGGAGAGCGGAAAAACAAGGAGAGATGAAAGAGCTGAAGGAAGATGGTGAAAAGATTTCTCAAATAGTCGATAAAAATCCCATACCAAACCTTGTAATTGATAACAAACACATTATTACACACTGGAACAAAGCTTTAGAAAGAATCACAGGCCTTTCTGCAGAGGAGATGGTAGGGACCAAAAAACAATGGAAAGCATTTTATTCAAATGAACGTCCAATCCTTGCAGATCTTTTAGTAGATAATATATTGGAGAATGATATTGTTACCTATCCCTCCAATAAATATCGCAAATCAGTTCTTGTCGAAGGTGCTTATGAAGGTGAAGAATTTTTCCCTCATCTGGGTGGTGATGGGAAGTGGTTTTTCTTTACCGCAGCGCCATTGAGAAACGTTAATGGAATAACAATAGGTGCGATAGAAAGCTTGCATGACATCACCGAATGGAAGAAAATAAATGATCGTATCGTCAGCTCCGAGGGAAAGTTCCGATCAATCTTTGAGAATGCCAACGATGCAATATTCCTCATGAACGAAGATACGTTTATTGAATGCAATCCGAAAACAGAGGAGACGTTTGGATGTGACCGCAAGGATATTCTTCAACGAAAACCTTATGAATTTTCTCCACCACATCAACCAGACGGGTGCCATTCAAAGGAGAAGACGCTGGAAAGGATTAATGCGGCATTTACCGGCGAACCTCAATTTTTTGAATGGAAACATAAAAAACTTGATGGAACTTTATTCGATGCAGAGGTAAGCCTCAATCGTATTGAAATCGAAGGTAAAGCAATGCTTCAGGCCGTTGTCCGCGACATCACCGAACGTAAGCAGACTGAGGAAAAGTTGAGAAATTCTGAAGAGAAATACAGAAATTTGGTTGAAATGGCCCCTGATGCCACAATAACTGTGGATCTGGAAGGCATAATCACATCTTGCAATACTGCTGCACTGAAAATGATTGAACTCCCGAAGGATGAATATATTGGTAGGCATCTCTCAGAAGTGGGACCCTTGCAGGAAGGAGATATGTCAAAATATTTGGAAGTATTGGACTCTCTTAAAATGGGGAAAACGCCTCCGCCACTCGAATTTCAGTTTAAACGTAAAGACGGGATATTTGGATGGGCAGAAGGACATATTGGCTTGCTTAAAAGGAATGAAAAAATAATAGGTGCACAGCTAATTATAAGTGACACTACCAGTAAACGTATGGCTTTAAATGAGCTGAAGGATGCTCATGAACTACTTTTTACGGTCAATAGGGGTCTTGAAAGGAAAATCCAGGAAAGAACCTCCGAAATAGAAAAACTTGTTAAGCAGAAGGACGAGTTCATAAATCAGCTTAGTCATGATTTAAAAACACCGTTAACGCCAATCATGATCTTACTGCCAATTGTTAATGATCAATTAAAAGATGTCAAATCTAGGGATTTAATGGACATAATCAATCGAAATGTCTATTTCATAAAGGATCTAGTCGATAAAACCGTTGATCTTGCAAGACTTAATTCAACTAAAATAGAGATAGTCGCCGAAGATACAAATCTCCTATCAGAGATTAATAACATTATCGAAAATAGCCAAGTCTTCCTTGATGAAAACAATATCAGCATAGAGAACAAAATAGGTGAAAAAATCTTTGTTAAAGCGGATAGATTAAGACTTGGGGAACTCCTCAATAATCTTATTACAAACTCCATTAAATACACACCGGACAGTGGAGGTAAAATTACAATTGAAGCGAAAGAAGATGGGGATTTTGTCACTATATCTGTAAAGGATACAGGCATAGGTATAAAGCAGGAGCGACTTGGTCACGTCTTTGATGAATTCTATAAAACCGATATTTCAAGACACGATCTTGATTCGAGTGGGCTTGGTCTTGCCATCTGCAAACGCATTGTTGAGAAACATGGCGGTAAGATATGGGTAGAAAGCCCAGGAAAGGGAATGGGAACGGCTTTTTATTTCACGCTCAAATCTGGAAAAAATAATCAGATCTTACAAGAGTGAATAATAGATTATTGCCCCGATAAAAAAGTATTATTAAGGGAAAATCAATTTTTGATCAAGCATGAAAAAAAAAGAATTGGAGATACTGCTACAAAAGGTTCCATCGTTTGAAAAACCGGTTCCCCACTTTGAACAGTATCTGACTCCAGCCGGCATAGCAGCAGATATTATTTTTACCGCACATCAATTTGGAGATATAGAAAATAAAACAGTTATTGACTTGGGATGTGGTACTGGAATCTTTTCAACGGGGGCAACCCTAACAGGAGCTGAAAAAGTCATTGGTATAGACATTAACGAGGAGGCTGTAAAGACTGCTAGAAGATATGCGAAAAAAAACAATCTTGAAATAATATTTCTAGTTCAAGATGTAAAAGACTTAGAAATCAAATGCGACACCGTCATCATGAATCCACCATTTGGTGCTCAAAAAAGTAATCAAAAGGCAGACAGGAAATTTATTGAGAAGGGATTTGAGATTGCCCCGATAGTGTATTCTATCCATCTATCAAAAACGATACCTTTTATAATCAAGTTGATTTCATCCCTAGGTGGCACGATAAACTATTCAAAGGACTATATTTTTCCGATAAAATGGATGTATGATTTTCATGAAAAAAAGATTGTAAACTATGATGTTACACTTTTGAGAATTGTCACAGGCTTATAATTTGCCTAGTCGTTCAGAAAAGCGAAAGAATTGGCAAAATATAATTAACAGGATTCTTTTATGTGGAATTAAATACATAGAGTTGAAAATATGACAAAATCAGGACATAAGGATCAGAGGATTGGTGTATTTGTAGACGTGCAGAACATGTACTATTCTGCAAAGCATCTTTATAACAGTAAAGCTAATTTCAGAACGATATTAAGAGAGGCCATATCAGGTAGAAAACTCATTAGAGCTATAGCATATGTCATAAAGGCCGATGTTAAAGATGAGAACACATTTTATGATGCTTTAGAAGAAATGGGTTTTGAAGTAAAATCAAAGGATCTTCAAGTTTTCTATGGAGGAGCTAAAAAGGGAGATTGGGACGTAGGGATCGCAATGGATGTAATGAGACTGGCACCTAAACTAGATACAATTGTACTGATAAGTGGAGACGGGGATTTTTCTGATTTGTTAGAACATGCCAAGAGTTTAGGATGCAGAACAGAGGTGCTAGCCTTTGGTAAGACCACATCCCATAGGTTAAAAGAAGTTACAGATCTCTTTATAGATTTTGACAAAAGTAGGAAATATTTATTGACTAAAAAGAAATAGTTTTCAAAACAGTTGCTTTTATTGGTTTCGTAAGTTAAAACCTATTCTTGTTTTTTTCTTACCATTTACTTCTGTTACTGCGTGATAACTACGCTACCAAGCAACCTCACTTATCTTTGAACCGCTTCTTATAAAAAATATTGTTGACCCAAGTTTGATAGTACCAACGATATTTTGAAGTATCTACTTTACTTTTGTTCACAGTAAAACTACCTTACCCAAACAATTCCTTTTTGGGTCAAACTATAGTTAATTGATTAAATAATTATTATCATTTTTGGGTTGCTCCCGTCGAGATTTGAACTCGGATTTACTAGTAAATTAATTAAATTTCTTAATCTCATCAAATGAAATAAATTTAATTTTCTTATATTTTTTTATTGGAGGATAACTATGTGTTATTACAAGTCCACATATAGATAAATCTTTTATTTTATCAAGATTCCAATTTTTAAGATTGTCTTCAACAAACTCTACTTTTTTAATTAGATTTGGTATTTTTTTGGTCTTTCTTTTGTATATTTTAAACCATCTGCAATTCCTTTTAAATCTCTTTCATCTTAGTGTCTTGCTCCTTCTCTTTAATCATTGGAAGCAGCCCTGCTAGTGGTGTCAAAGGATTCTTTAAATCATGACTAAGCATTTAGATAAACTCGTTTTTCTCTTTGAGGAGTTTTTCCACTTCACAGTTTCTCTTTCGCAAATCTTCCTCTAACTTTATTCGTTCAGTGACATCCAGAGAAACACCACAATAAACAAGAATAATTCAAGTATCATCTAAGATTGGCACACCACCTGTCTCAAATACCATGGGTCTACTACTCTTATGCAAATTTGCGTTCTTAAGTCGAATAATTGGATTACGTCTGGAATGTAAGCCAGATATTTCTTTTAGTCTCATTTTTTACCATAACATTTTTATTTAAACAAAACATATATTTTAAACTACCATTACAAATTAGTTCAACTATGTTTCAACAATGATTGATTGAATGCTTTGATTGACTGAGGATGACAAATAATAATTGGAGACGGGATATTATATGCATTTGAGTAAAACCAAGATGTTAACTGTTTTAGTAATAAGTTTGTTTTTTTGGGCAGGAGTTGTACAAGGTATTAGTAGAAATAAAGGGATCCAGGAAAATGCAAATCTAGAATACAATACGAACCCGACGACTTCCAATAATATTGACTGGTGGCCAATGTTTCACCATGACCCAAACAATACTGGATATTCCACATCATATGGGCCAGATACAAATAATGTATTGTGGATTTTCAACGCCAGTGGAATAGTAAATTCTCCTTCAGTTGTTGATGGTAAAATTTTCTTCGGCACAGATAAAGTAGGAAGTCCAGTTTGGCCAAAATCCTTTGTTTATTGTATAGATACGGATGGCAATGAAATTTGGGCATCTAAAACTAGTGGTGATTTAGATTCTTCCCCTTCCGTTGTTGATGGTAAAGTCTATATTGGTAACGAGAACGGAAATGTGTATTGTTTGAATGCGAAAAATGGAGACTATATCTGGAGTGTAAAAACCGGTGACCGTGCAGTATCTTCTCCTATTGTTGTTGATGGTAAAGTCTATATTGGATCAGTGGATGGTAATGTGTATTGTTTGAATGCAGACACTGGTGAAAAGATCTGGAGTTACCAGATTGGGATCGATATCCGTTCTTCCCCAGCTGTTGTTAATGGTAAAGTCTATATCGGCAATTATTGTCTAGATGCAAATACTGGCAATAAAATTTGGAGATCAGAAATAGGTAATAGTTTAGTATCCTCTCCTGCTGTTTACAATAATAAAATCTATATTGGATCTGTTGATGAAAAGGTGCATTGTCTAGATGCAGACACTGGTGAAAAGATCTGGAGTTACCACACTGGGAGCATGATACTACAGTCTTCTCCAGCTATTGCTTATGGAAAAGTCTATGTAGGAACTGCATTTCGATATGTATATTGTTTAGATGCAGACAATGGAGACTATATTTGGAGTGTAAAAACCGGTGACCGTTTAGTATCTTCTCCCGCCGTTTGTGATGGTAAAGTATATATCGGTTCTTTTGATAGAAATTTGTATTGTTTGGATGCATACACCGGTAGTAAGATTTGGAATTATCAGACCAATGAAACTATCGATTGTTCTACAGCTATTGCAAACGGTAAAGGTTACATCGGAAGTGGGGACAAGTTATATTGTTTTGGCTCAAATCAACAGCCAATTCCAAATTTAGACTGTGAAGGTTCTCTATGTTGGACTGAAGTTAAACCAAATTCTCTTGTTAGAAATAATATTACAGTGAAAAATATTGGTCAAAATAGTTCAAAATTAGATTGGGAAATTGAATCATATCCTAACTGGGGTAATTGGACATTTACCCCTGGCAGTGGCGATGATTTAGAACCAATTAATGGTTCTGTTATAGTTTGGGTTTTTATAATAGTACCAAACACGGAAGAAAGCGCTTTCACAGGCGAAGTAAAAATAGTCAATAAAGATAACAGTAGCGACTATTCTACAATATCGGCTTCTCTTACAACGTCAAAAAGTAAAGAAATAGACGAAATGCAGTTATTCTTAAGATTTCTAGAAAACCACCCAAATATATTCCCTCTAATTGAACATCTGTTGGGACTATAGTAATCTACAAAAACCTCTTTTTCCTTTATTTTTATACTTTTCAACCTGAGTTCAGTATTCTTAGTAATCTTTGAAAGAAATAGTTTTTAAAACAGTTGCTTTTAAAAATGAAGAATGAATCCTGGATGACAAGAAACGTATCAACCTTGGCTTATAAAAAAGAACATAGCTCCCCTATAAACCATCCGAAAGTATAATAATATGTTATGTTATCTGCTTTCGATCTACAGTTAAAAGAAAAACTCGGAAAGTGATTAAATTGACGCGTAAAAAAACAAAGAAGTTCAGAGGATCAATGACCCACGGCAGAGGCAAAAAAGGCGGTAGAGGAGCCGGGCTAAGAGGCGGTAGAGGAAACGCCGGATTACGTAAACATAGAATCATGTATATGCTAAAGAACATGCCAGATCATTTTGGGCGACATGGTTTCAAAAGGCCTCAGAGCATTATAAGGAGAGATAAAACCATAAATGTTGGTCAACTGGAAGAAAAATTCCCAGGCAAGAAAAACATAGATCTCGCCAAAGAGGGTTTTGATAAATTACTTGGCGGTGGAAAAATAAACAGCAGTTTAAAAATTAAGGTTAACAACGCATCAGAAAAGGCTGTAGAAAAAATTAAAGAAAAAGACGGTGAAGTAATAATACCAGAATAGATTTATTGGGTGGACAATGGCAGAAGAAAAGAAAAGTCTCTTATACAAGTTGAAACCGGTCATAGAGAGATGGCCTGCGATCTCCAAACCCGAAGGACATGTAAACTTTAGAACAAAGATGTTCTGGACAATTCTCTGTCTAGTTATCTATTATATTTTAACAAATGTCATGATCTTTGGGCTTAAAGGTGATGTGATCGATTTATTCGAACAGTATCGTTTTATTATGGCGGGAGCCTCGGGATCAATCATGCATCTTGGTATAGGCCCAATTGTTACTGCATCCATTATTTTACAGTTGTTTGTTGGTGCCAAAATTATAAATCTTGATCTTACCAAGAAGGAAGATAAAGCAATTTACCAGGGAACACAGAAAGTACTTGTTATTGTAATGATTGTTGTGGAAGCCATACCGCAGATATTTGGGTACTTGCAACCTAGTGAAGGGATAGTAGGACTGGTTGGTCCAGAAATGGCTAATCTTATTATTGTTCTTCAACTTATTATGGGAGCAATGCTAGTATTTTTCATGGATGAACTGATCTCAAAGTGGGGTATCGGTTCAGGTATCTCTTTGTTCATTGCTGCTGGTGTATCACAAGCAATATTTACTGGATTGTTTAACTGGTTGCCTGTGCAAGGTGGTGTAATAAGCCTGTCTAACCCTCCAGCTGGTGTCATACCTGGTACGTATTACATGGCCACAAGCATGTCACTTGGAGATATGATGAGTTGGGGATATCAAACAATGTTTATGGGGGCTCCAAGCATTGGTTACCAGAATGCCATAGTACCGTTGATTGGTACAATAGTTATATTCTTCATTGTTGTCTATGCAGAATCCTCCCGTATAGAACTACCTCTTGCCCATGGTAAGGTTAGAGGAGCACGTGGAAGATACCCCATTAGACTTATCTATGCATCAAACATTCCCGTCATTCTCATGGCTGCCCTTCTTGCAAATATAAACATGTTTGCAATGCTTTTATATAACTCCAAATTGCCATTATTGGGCAACCAATGGTGGCTCGGTAAGTACGATATGGCAATCAGTACCCAACCGTTAGCCGGTGGAGCATGGTATCTCTCCAGCCCAGGCGGGATTAACAGTTGGCTCATGCCAATACTAGGAGGAGGATATGGCGGACATGCCGCGTGGCAATTTGCCATTAAAATCATAATTTATCTAACGGCAATGATCTTTGGATCCATACTTTTTGCAAAATTCTGGATTGAAACAACAAATATGGGGGCAGCAGACGTGGCAAAACAAATCCAGGGCTCTGGCATGCAAATACCTGGATTTAGAAGGGACCCGCGTGTTCTCAAAAAGGTATTGGAAAGATATATACCGGTTGTAACAGTAATAGGTGGTGCCGCTGTAGGTGCACTTGCAGGAGGCGCGGATTTAATAGGAACCGTAGGTAATGCCAGTGGTACAGGAGTGCTTCTTACTGTTGGTATAATGATCCGTATGTATGAAGATATTGCCAAGGAACAGGCAATGGAAATGCATCCAGTACTGAGAGGATTCTTTGGTAATGAATAAAGAACATAGGTGAGGGTACAATGGGAGTTGTTGTAGTTACCGGTATACCTGGCGTCGGGAAAACCACAGTTATGAAAGAGGCTGCAGAAGGAATAGACATACAGTTTGTCACCTTTGGAACAGTCATGGCAGACATAGCAATAGAGATGAATCTAGTAAAAGATAGAGACGAGATGAGGAAACTAACATTGGATCAACAAAAAGAACTTCAGATAAAAACAGCAGAAAAAGTTGCAAAGATGGATAACGTCATCGTTGATACGCATTGCACGGTAAAAACCCCCAAGGGTTACATGCCTGGACTACCAGAATTGGTAATCAAAAAACTTAATCCCACCGCAATCGTCGTAGTTGAAGCAGATCCTGGAGAGATCTACAACAGAAGATCAAAAGATATAACTCGTAATAGGGATCCTGACTCCAAAGAAAAAATTGCGGAGCATCAACAGATGAATAGAGCAGCTGCCATGGCATATGCAACACTTTCAGGTGCAACAGTCAAGATAGT
>CAZXHI010000081.1:0-2719 GCA_964640555.1 uncultured Thermoplasmatales archaeon
GCTGCTGTTTATCCAGATAAGGATGCGACCTATATACAGGAGTTGGAGTATGATTTGTCTAAAATTATTCCAATGGTGGCATGTCCTCATACAGTTGACAATGTCAAACCCGTAAGTGAAATTGAGGGTTTAGAAATTCAACAATGCCTAATTGGTACCTGTACCAATGGCAGATTATCAGATTTACAAATCGCTGCCGATGTTTTAGAAGGGGAAAAAGTAAATCCAAACGTAAGACTACTTATTTTACCTGCATCCAAGAAAGTTTATGAAGAAGCGCTGAAACTGGATATAATTGAAACTCTTGTTAAATCAGGGGGCATATTGCTTCCACCTGGCTGTGGGCCATGTCTTGGTGCTCATCAAGGAGTATTGGCACCAGGTGAACGGTGTCTTAGTACCGCTAATAGGAATTTCAAAGGACGTATGGGGTGTAAGGACGCAGAGATATATCTAGCCAGTCCTGCCACAGTTGCAGTCTCAGCGATTCATGGTAAAGTGACAGATCCCAGAGAGGAGATGAAAAAATGAAGGTATGGAAATATGGGGACAATATAAACACTGACATGTTATTCCCTGGAAAATATACATATACATGCAGCACTGCAGAAGAAATCAAACCTCATCTACTTGAGGATTTGGACCCATCGTTTTCAAAAAATGTTGTCAAGGGAGATATTGTTTTTGCGGGAAAAAACTTTGGATGTGGAAGCTCACGTGAACAGCCTGTTGTGGGATTAAAGGCCGTGGGAATCAAGGTAGTGGTGGCAGAAAGCTTTGCACGGATATTCTACCGATCAGCTATTAACCAGGGACTTATCTTAATTGAATGTCCAGATGCAGTAAAAGCTTATTCTGAAGGCAATGATATTAATCTAGATGTGGACAATGGAAAAATAGTGATCGGTGGTAAAACATTTTCATTTCCAAAGTTGCCAAAGGAAATATTGGCTATTCGGGATGCCGGTGGCTTGCTTGAGTATACACGTTCAAAATTAAAAGAGAAACGTTAGTTCCCGTGATTGGTTATTCTGTAGAGTTATATATTGGATGTTTCCCCTCTAAGTGTTCTTTTGAGAGTTTTTGATAGGTTTCTGCATTCAAGCGTGCCATTTCTCTGAATTTTTCATCATGTTTGACAATCTTTCCAGGTACGCCTAATACAAGACTGTTCTCAGGGACATCCATGTTATTTTTGACAAGTGCGTTGGCGCCAATAACTGATCCTCGTCCAAGTTTCGCTCCGTTTAATATTGTTACATTCATCCCAATAAGACAATCATCCTCAATGATGGCTCCATGTACGATTGCTCCATGTCCTATTGAAACATTTTTCCCAATTTTTACTTCATGCTCTTTGTTGGTATGTATAACACAGCAATCTTGAACATTGGAGCCATCCTCTATTTCTATGGTATTTTGATCTCCACGTATTACTGCATTTGGAAATATTCCGCAGTTTTTACCAATTATGACGTCTCCAATTATTACTGCAGTTTTTGCAACATAACTCGATTTATCTATTTCTGGTTTCATATCATCCTATCCATTCCTATGGTAAATATTCTCGATAGTGAAAGCTATATGGTTGCAACTCCGAAGCAAATATGAGATTTATATAATTTCTTAGACATGGGCTAAAATGTACTTGATGTCAATGCAAAAACCATGGTCCACATCTAGGCTCTATGTCTGATTTTCACAGCTTCGCTACGTGTAGATTCTCTCATTTCGCTACCGTTCATTTGTGCAACCCCTACCGCACATAATTTATTGTTCCTCAATACTACTACTTCATCACTTATCCTGATCGATTCATCTGCATCTGCGACTCCCGGGGCAAACACTGATCCCTTCAATGTAAAATCATCATGTATTTCCACCCAGTATTTTCCAGATTCAGCTAGTACTTTTGCACCGTCTATAGTCAGCGAAATTAATCCCCGCTCCTTTGTTATCATCCCAAGTTGCGTGTTGTTGTGCATTATTTTTTGATAGGGATATTTTCCTTGTATTCTACAATCTTTTAGAAGTTCATCGGCTATTTCCTTTCCAAATTGATAGGATGCAAGTGATTCCATGTCCTCTTTTCTCCTTATGGAAGGTTTTATTTTTGCATATGATTCGGTCGATTTCTTTAAGATATCTGATAGCCGGTCTAGTGATTCATAGGAGGTTGGACCGCTTTCAATCTCTGTGTCTACTGGTTCTTTTGCAATTCCTTCTATAATCTCCCTGACGACTCTTGGAAGATGCAAAATAACTTTTTCATATTCGTTAACCTCTAGATATCTTTTCAATAATTCTCGAATCATCTTTTTTTCATCTTCGTCCCAAAAACCAGTCACTGGGATGTCGTATGCAGATGCCGGATACGTTAATTCCAATTCTCTTGGAACAATTCCAAGTGGGGATGTTATTATTACCTCATGGATAATCTGTGGATTCCTCAAATTATCTAACTTCTCTTTGAATCTCCTGTGGGATTTTGAAAACGAATATGGTTTTTTTGCAGAGCAAGGTAGAAGGAGCAGTATTTTTGCACTATCCGGTTTTTTGTATCTACCTACAATACGCTCTTGAAATCGTTTTATCTCTGCTCTATGTAATACATCTTTTGTTGTGGCAAGTAGTCGATTTTTACGCATTATTGGCGTTCTTTCCTCCACAAAGTCGTAATGATCTTGATCAAGACATCTTAATAATGCTGTTAAACTTG
>CAZXHI010000082.1:0-8922 GCA_964640555.1 uncultured Thermoplasmatales archaeon
AACATCAGAAGATTTTCTGGTGATAAAGGATCTGTTCCTTTTGGAAGTCTATCAAATAATATCTTAGCTCCAAGTCCTTTAGCCCCGATGAAATCTCTAGCATCATTCATGTCTGTTTCTTCTACAGATGTAGCATGATTGTTTAAATCAATAATTAGCATTTTTCCTGTGTATCCGCCACTCATTTAATCACGTTCCTTTATTAGACAAATTTCAGGAGCATTTCCTGATGATAATTTACCCATTCGACTTTCGGTTTATCTCCAAAAGATCGATGAGAAGCGAAAATCCGGTTTCACGACGGCCGGCACCAGGTCCGATAATAGTGACCGAACCCAATTCATCGGTGTGATATGTCAATGCATTTATAGCCTCGCAAACACCAGCTAGAGGATCGCTAAGAGGTAACTTTTCTGGCCAAACCTTAGCCTTTACAGAACCATCAGGTTGGATCTCTGCACTTCCAATAAGTTTCCACCGTTTTCCCTCTGCCTTTGCCTTCTTAACATCTTCTCCAGTGATTTCAGTTATACCTTTTCTTTCTACATCTTCCCAAGACAAATTTTTTCCCAAGACAACGTTAGTTAAAATGACCACCTTACCAAGGGCATCCAGACCTTCCACATCTCCAGTCGGATCCGCTTCAGCATATCCGAGCTCCTGTGCCTTCTTTAGCGCATCATCGTAAGACATACCCTCTTCCATTCTGGTGAGGATGTAGTTGGTAGTACCATTCAATATGCCCTTGAAGCCGCTAATCTTGTTTCCTGCAAGGGTGTATTTGGCAAGATTCAATACAGGAGTGCCAGCTAACACAACACCTTCAAATCCATAGTGTGCATTATTGGCTGCTGCCATATCTACAAGTTCTACGGCTTGCTTTACCACAGGCCCCTTATTAGTCGACACTACATTCTTTCCCGCATTAAGAGCAGCCTTGATGTGTGTAAGAGCGGGTTCCCCTGTTTTGACATCGGTAAATGTGACTTCTATAATCGTATCGGCATTGGTCTTGCTTATAGTAGCTAGGCTATCCATACCTTTAACACCGGTAGGATAATCATCCAACTTCTTACCCTCTTTTACAATATCGAGTATTTTGGCCATGTCAAGACCATTTTTATCATAAATGGAACCTTTCACAATATCAGAAATGGCTACTATTGTATAGTGGAAGTCATATTTTTCCGCAAGCCAATCCTTTTTTTCAATAAGTATCTCTGTCAGACCTTGACCTACAACACCAAAACCTATAAACGCTAATTTGAAATGCATAACTACCCACCTCTGTGATGTAGTTTTGGTGCAGCAACAAATGTCAGACCTTTTTCAGTTAAAGCACGGGCGGTATTATTTATGGTCTCGTGCTTGTCCAAGTAATTCTGGGTGAGAGCAGGCATAAGTCCTTTCTCAGCTATTTCTGTCTTAGGGAGAAAATACTCGGCAATGTCAGAAGGATGCTCCCTTTTCTCCTCCACCGCAATTTCCCCGCCTTCGTGCTTGGCACTGATGTTTTTTACCTTTGATGCAATTTCCAAAAGCTCATCCCTTCTATCATAAGGTTGAATTACAATACTCTTCCAAGTCTCAAAAATATGATGCTCAAATCGGACGAAGTCCTCCAGCCCCAGAGATCTTCTGATATCACCGCTGAACTCTATTGTGGTGCTATTAACAGAGTTAGAGAAATTGAATCCAATCAGCGATGTGGAACCATCCTCTCTCGAGAACATTCGTGCAGCCATAAGTGTCCAGAAGACAGCATATGGATTGTCGTTTCCCATGTAGACAGATATCTTAAACTCAACATCTATCCCAAGCTTATGCATCATGTATCCAAGGAGTATAGTTCCAGGGTTAATGTTAAGAACCTGCTTTACGCCGTAGTTAGTATAATAATAGAGAAACTCGTCTGCCCATTTGATCGGATGGTCGTTTGGTTGACCTACACCACCAAAATAGCCTGTGATTGTCTCAGGCCCCCCTAGATGGATATTGGAGCCGTCGGTACCTTTTGTATCAAGTGTTTCACACCAGCTTGCCCCTATGATTTGCATGGCTGCAGTCACCGCTAGTAAATCATTGTCTTCTACCTGTTCCTTCATGCACCGCACTCTTATAAAACGGCCTGGCATCAGTTCACCTTTTTCCACTGCCTGGCGTGCTTGAGTCATAAAAAACGGGAAGTACTGACAGGCGCTTATCTCCAAGGTAACCGCAAATTCCTCATTAAACTTCATTTCCTTAACCTTGTCACCCAGCACCTTTTTACGGTATTCGTCAACAGTAACAAATGCTCCATTGTCCCTCTGTTCTATAAGCCATTCCAGATCCTTTACATATGGAGAATTCTTCTTCCTTAACCTTGCTATAAGGGCATCTACATTGCCTGCCTCCCTAGCCTTTCGATTTATCTCTTCAGGTCCACCATACTTTTCAACTACGGCCAATATATCATTAACTAGTTTATTCTTAGGATTCATCAAAAAAGCATTTATCTCATCTAATCTTTTGCTTTCTATAGCTAACTTACCTCGAATATCTTTAGACATGTACGATACCTCCCTACTACTACAAATTTTAGGTTTTGAAGGGCAAATGAAACAGCGTTATAAATAATATTTGGTTCATTATAATCTGCAGGACGTTAATCCCTATGCTATTAGCAACTATCCCCATCCTAATCACTGCAAAAAATTAATTAGGTAGATTCTCTGTCAGGAATATGGGAATTGAAATGATTATTTCACAACTTAGTATAGCACCGGTTGGAAAAGGTGTAAGTCTCAGCAAATATGTAAAAACTGCACTAACTGTCCTTGAAAAGAGTAATATAAAATTCGAGACAAACGCCATGGCAACAGTTATTGAAACCGAGGATCTTGAGACACTGTTCAAGGTAGTTGAAGAAGCCCATAAAGCAGTAATGAAATCAGGAGCAAAAAGAGTGATTACGGAGTTAAAGATAGATGATCGAGGAGATAAAAACGTGACGATGATATCTAAGTTAAAATCCGTTCAATAAATTTTGTTTTGAGGTCATTCAAAACAGTTATATGCACCATTTTCATTCCCAGTTTTGGGAGTGTAATAATTGTGCCATCAAAAACTTTAGTTGAAATATGTTTTCACGGACGTGGTGGACAGGGTTCTGTCACAGCAGCAAATCTACTTGTAGCAGCAGCATTAAAAGATGGGAATAAAGGCGTTCAAGCGTTTCCACTTTTTGGTGCGGAACGACGTGGTGCACCGGTAAGGGCATTTGCTCGCATATCAGATGAAGAAATTCATCTCCGAAGTGAGGTATATTCCCCCGATATAGTAATCGTGCTTGATGAGAGTATTATAGGAATAGTTGATGTCCTTAAAGGCTTGAAGAAGGGCGGTAAAATTTTAATAAATACTACCAAAGAACCAGAGGATTTTGATTTTTCCAATAAATATCAAGTTGCCACTGTTGATGCAACTGGTGTAGCAATAAAACATGATATTCTTGTTGGCGGTATTCCTGTTGTTAATACACCTATTCTTGGTGCTGTCCCAAAAATTTTAGATCGTGTGACATTGCCATCGATTCAAGCGGTTATAAAAAATAAATGGAAAGGAGAAGGTGGTGAAATAAACGTGAAGGCTACACAAGATGCATACGAATCAGTGGAGGTGAGCTTTTGAAAAAGTACGATGTTGTTACAACGATTTCTTACCCGAAAAAAGGCGCGATGGGCAAGACAGGCAGCTGGAGAGTCTTTAGACCAATTCTTGATAAAACAAAATGTGTAAAATGTCTACGATGTTGGATTTATTGCCCTGAAGGCACTGTTATCAGAAACAAAGATGACACAGTTGACATTGATTATGAATATTGCAAGGGTTGTGGCATATGTGCCAATGTATGTAAGGTGAAAGCTATTACTATGGAAAGGGAGGCGAAGAAAAAATGACTGTGATGATTGATACTGGAAACTATATCGCTGCAAAGGCTGCAGTTATGGCTCGTCCCGATGTTGTTGCTGCCTATCCCATTACGCCTCAAACCACTCTTGTGGAAGGTATTGCCAACTATGTAAAAACTGGCGAATTCAAAGGCGAATATATCTGTGTGGAAAGTGAGCATTCTGCTATGTCTGCATGTATTGGGGCTAGTGCTGCAGGTGTAAGAACATTCACCGGCACTTCCTCGCATGGGTTGTTACTTATGCATGAAATGCTTCATTGGGCAGCACTTGCACGCCTTCCAATTGTTATGTGTAATATTAATAGAGTTATTGGTCCTGGTTGGAACATATGGACTGATGAAAACGACTCGATCTCCCAACGCGACACAGGCTGGATCCAGTTTTATTGTAGTAGCAATCAGGAGATATTCGATACAGTTATTCAATCATTCAAGCTAGCAGAAAATAAAAAGGTATTGTTACCGGTGATGATTAATTACAACGCGTTCATCTTATCACATACATCTATGCCTGCATATATCCCTGAACAAAAGGAAATTAATGATTTTCTCCAAAAATATAAACCACAGTGGAAACTAGACGTTAACAACCCAATAACCTTTGGAAATATCATCCTTCCGGCAGATTACGAAAAAATTAGAAAAGACATGCAGAACTCTCAGGAAAATGCCAAAAAACTAATACCTGAGATAGCAAAGGAATGGAAAAGGAAATTTGGTAGATATCATGGAGATCTGATAGAAGAATACAGATGTGATGGTGCAGACCATATTCTTCTTGCTATGGGTGCAATAGGTGCCGAGAGCAAAGTATCCATTAATAATCTCAGAAAGGAAGGTTTGAAGATTGGGCTTGCTCGTGTTCGTACTTTTAGGCCGTTTCCCAATGAGGGGATATTAAAACTAGGTAAACAAGCCGATTTGATTGTTATTGATCGAAATATATCTGTAGGATCTGAAGGTGCATTGTTTAGCGAGGTGAAAGCCTCATTATATGGTAAGTCGAATACTAAGGTCCATGGCTTCATTGCAGGTCTTGGCGGAAAAGATGTTACGTACAATGACATTGAAACAATTTGTAAGAAAGTTGTAGAAGGCAAGGCAAAGGAATGCGAATGGTACGGACTGGAGGGAGGTGGAAAATAATGGCAATAAAAAATTTACCTGTTGAAGAATGTATGATTCCTGGAAGTGCTGCATGTCCTGGTTGTCCTGCAACTATGGCGCTACGTATTACTTTTAAGGCACTTGGAAAAAATACAGTAATGGTTGTTCCTGCTTGTTGTACATCGGTTATCGAAAGTCTTTATCCCAATACATCATTTAATGTTCCCGTAATGAATATTGCATTTGAGGCCGCCGCTGCCGGCGCATCTGGTGTAGAGGCAGCGCTACGACAACAGGGAAAGGGTGATACTACAGTTGTTGCATGGGCCGGTGATGGTGGTACTTATGACATAGGTATCCAGGCACTTTCTGGTGCACTTGAACGGCGGACTAATTTCATCTATATATGTTACAACAATCAGATATATTCTAACACAGGCATCCAACGGAGTGGAGCTACCCCATATGGTGCATGGACTACAACAACCGTTGGCGGTAAAACAGAATTCAGAAAGGAGATGGGGGAGATTATCCAAGCACATCACATACCATATGCTGCCCAATCATGTGTTAGCTACCCTGAAGATCTATATAATAAGTTAAAAAAAGCTAAGGACATTAAAGGACCAAAATATATAGAGATACTGGCACCCTGTCCACCTGGTTGGCGTTTCAGTATGGAAAAAACCGTTGATATGGGAATAATGGCTGTTGAAACAGGTGCATGGGCCCTTTATGAGTGTGAAAACGATGTCGTTACTTTTAACGGTAAAAGTAAACTCATTCTAGAGGAGAAAATCCAGCGCAAATCTATTGAAGAATGGATAAAACAACAGGGACGTTTCAGTCATCTTTTTAAACCAAAGAAGGATGTTAAAAGAATCAAGGCCATAGAGGATCATACAGATCAGATTTGGGAAAGATACAGGAAAAAATATCTGTAAACATCAATAAACGAAATAGGAGTGTGAAAATAAATGGAGGTTACAATTAATGTATGCAAAGGAAATGCTGAAACAGAGCCTCCCCCTGCTAATATTCTGCGGGCTTGGTGGAATAGTTGCGGGAAGCACACTTAGTGTAATGGCAGATATAATTCAGAATATCCCAGGTCTTATTGTAGTGATACCAGCAATTATTGCTTTGCGTGGTAATATTAGTACAGCATTTGGTTCCAGATTGGGATCCGCATATCATCTTGGTATTATTGATGCTGAGAACATGTGGAACAATGAACTTAAACAGAACGTCATAGGATCTTTGGTTCTAAGTTTTCTTATTTCCACTATAATAGGAATTCTTGCCTATGGTACTACTATATTATTCTTTGATGTTCATCCAGATCCTTTAAAACTTATTTCAATTGTTTTACTGGCAGGCATTATATCTGCCATAATTCTCACTCTGATGACAATCGTTATCATTTTCATTGTATTCAAACGTGGATACGATCCAGATAATATTACGGGACCTGCCCTAGCCACTTTTGGAGATATTGTGACAATGTTCTGCATTTTTGGTAGTGCCATCTTAGTGGAGGTGATAATGTGATTTACAACTGGAAAAAGATTGTAAGATTCGGTTTACCTCTGCTTACATTGTGTATTTTTATTGAGATCTTTGCTGGTCAGATGTTACATCTTGGTCAAAAAACATTGGTAGTTTTTCCAATATTTCTTATTTCCATTCCAGTTATCAATGGAGTTGGGGGAAACATCGGTAGTATTCTAGGCGCACGTCTGGCTTCTGGTCTACATGTGGGATATATTAGTCTCAATGTCAAGGATGAAAAGATGCGAGAAAACCTAATCACCGCTATTTTGATGGGTATTATCACATATGCCATTCTAGCGATACTTATTTATTATGTAGCTTCATTTGGAGGGATACAAATGGGTATTAGTTTGATAGAGTTTATATCTGTTATCTTGGGAGTGGGGGTTTTACTTGTTTGTGTAATATCACTTATCAGCGTTTTCACAGCTTTTTGGTCGTTTAAAAAAGGTTTAGATCCGGACGACATAGTTGCACCAGTGGTTACAACCATAGGTGACACCTTAGGGATAATGTTATTATTTTTGTTTATTGGAGCAGTTGGGATATGAAAGATAAAAACAAACGAAGTATATTTGGAAAATTGCAGCGAACGCCAAAATGGAAAAAGGAAGAGTTCAGTGAACTTGAGTATGAACCTACCTCGGTAAAAGAACTATTAACAGAGATGAAAGACATATCAGAGCTTATAATAGATCTTGCGTACTCTGCAGTTCTCTTTGACAACAAGGATGTGGCTGAAGAAGTAAAGTTTCTTGAGGTACGTATGGATAAGCTGAATTACGATATCCGTATGATGGCAATGATGGCGGCCCGAACTAAAGAGGATGCAGAACAACTTGCAGGTATTTTACAGGTAGCCGAAGCAGCTGAAAGTATATCAAATGCAGCCGGTGATATTATCAGTCTGTTAGCGGAAGAAAAAACCGGACCGATTTTACCTAAAATTTTAAAACAGGCTGACGAACAACTATTCAGAATAAAGATTTCATCGGCGTCTATGGCATGTGAGCAAAAAATTGGTGATCTTAGAGTTGAATCTGAGACAGGTATGAGAATTATTGCAATTAGGCGGGGCGAATACTGGATATATAATCCACCTGCAGACACGACACTTAAGGCAGATGACTGGCTCATTACCCGTGGAACTGATGAAGGATATAGTGATCTGAGTAAATTTTTAAAGGGCAAATTGAAGGCGTTAGAATGAAAAAAGAGACTGTTGAAGACATTGTTTTAGAAATCAAAGATAAATCAGAACTAATGGTGGATCTTGCATACTCGTCGCTGATATACGACAACAAAACCATAGCAAAAGAAGTATACGATCTTGAAGATCTAATCGACAATCTCTATCAGACTATCCAGAAAAAAACACTCGAAGGAGTCAAAAACAAAGACCTTGGCATCGATGATGCATTAACAGTACTAAGACTGGCAGAATGTAGCGAAAAAATCGCTGATGCAGCTCTAGAAATAATTGATGTTGAACTAAGAGATGTGGAACTACATCCCATACTAAAGATGAGTATTCGAGAATCCGACGTGGTATTTACTAAGATACATGTTGAACCTAATTCTATACTCTGTAACAAAACACTTGGCAAACTAAAACTTGGTAGTGAGACAGGAATGCTAGTTATAGCAATGAGGCATCATGATAGCTGGCTTTACGGACCTAATAAAAACACGATGATAGATATGGGCGATATTCTCTTTGCCAAGGGCCCAGAGGATGGAGAAAAACATCTTATAGAACTTGCCAAAGGCCAAACAAACGAGATATAGAATTTCGTAGAATCCCAAACATCATTACCATTTTTATTTTTCAATATTTACGCTCCCTCCAAATCTTATTTAAGGACGTAGCATATTTAATCAAGATTTTACTATAATAAATTCAGAAATAATGTGGGGAGTGAATACGTGAGGAAAAAAGTAACAATCTTTTTAATTGCAACCATAACTATCATAAACCTAATCGCAGGGTCATTAATTTTTTTAGATGTCCAACTAATGGAAACTCCAGAAACAACCATCACCATCGATATACTAGAAATAAATTCAGATGAAATCATCATACAAACGACAATAGATGTTTTCAATCCAAATGATTTTGGAATCATTACAAAAAATCTTGAGTTAATTACTACGGATGTAAGTGGAAATAACGTAGCTTACATGTTAATAAATGGAGGAGATATCCCCTCAAATGAAAACAAGACATTTATTTCAGATACGATGATTGATTTTGATGGACATCATCCTGAGGTACTGACAACCAAAATTACTGGTACCATAGGGAT
>CAZXHI010000083.1:0-6411 GCA_964640555.1 uncultured Thermoplasmatales archaeon
GTTAGTTCCTTGTAAAATGTTGCAGCAGCCCCTGCATAATTCTTCGCATTTTCTGGGCTATAAAGCAGGCCGCTAAGTTCTTTGAGAAGTCCAGGGATTTTTTCAGATACAACATCCAATATTTCCTTTATTTTCTCAGGGTCTGGCATTCCATGATTCATACCCATGTCTTTATGCATCTTCTTTCTCATTTCTTCTTTGTCTGGTATTCCTTCATATTCATTCATTTTTCATATACCTCCAATTTAGTTCTAAACCATGTTAAGTTGATCAGTTTATATATATACACTGAGCAGTTTTGACCACTTTCTGGTCACTTTGTCAGATAAATGGGAAAAAATGCAATCTAAAAACCAGTAGTGAAAGACAGAGATATAACTGTCTAAATTATTCCATCATTTTAATGGTGGCATCCGCTCTTTTCAAATTAAGATCACTTTAAAAAACACATCAATTTTTATTAAATGTTCAAAAACTCATCTTGTCGTTTTATAGTGTTACCAAAGATTTTTCAAAATCTTTTATTTGAGGTGGTTTTTTTCCCTTGGCTGAAAGTATTGTATGTCCTTCTTCTTTCAAACGAGAAGCTTGTGCCTTGACACCACCCGGAAACCTGACCTTTAAATACCCCTCTTTATTGATCACTCTCCAATAGGGCGTGATCTGTGTTTTTCCATTGCTTTTATCTTCCTCTGCTGCTTCGGCAGCGATTCTAAGAAAGATTCATGTTACTTTGCTACATGTTTTGTCAGCACCATTGTCTTTTGCTAATTTTTCTCGTATTTGAACATCAGTAACCAATTTTCCTTTGGGAATAATATGCATCACAGCATCGACATCAAGAGGTTTAGGAATGAGTATCTTACATATTTTACCATGACTCGGATGAGGGTTTTCTAATTTTTCTCGCCATGTAATCATAAGTATCCCTCACAAAGAGATAACAAACCATTTCTTTAAAATATTGGTAGTTAAAGAGTTGTGAGACACTTTCTATCCAGAACCTAAAATATCATTTGCAAACACTTCAAGCTTTTCCTCGTAACTATCCTCCAACGGCCCTTTCATTCCTGTCACTTTTATTTTTAATCCGTCTGTGATTTTGGTCATACCAGTTGGTTGAAGAAGTTTTTCCATTTTTTCAAGAACCTCTGTTGTATCAGAACTATGGGTTGTTATCAGAGCATATTTTGCTCCCTCTTGTGTAATATTTATTTTTTTCAGAAATTTTTTCATTTTCCGTGCTGGACTACCCATTTGTGTTGGTGCGCTAAACACATAGATATCAGCTTGCAACAGTTCATTTGGTTTTACATCTCGTACTGAAAAAAGATCCACGGCATGACCTTTATTGCTAATTACATCTTTTAGGTGTTCTACACATTTTTGTCCATTACCATATTTCGACTCGTATGCAATACAAACTTTCATTATTACTCACCAATGTCTAAACATCTTTCCTCTTTTTAAAATTATCAGTTTGAAGTAGTGTAACATGAAATCTTCCAAAACCCAAACTGTCTTTTGATATTAATCCTAATTCTCTCTTGGAATGTTATGGAAAACAGGAAATTATAAATACTAGATGTTATATAAATACAACATAATGTTAGAAATAAATAATAAAAAATTAAAAAAAAATAATATTAAGTTAGAGATATCTAATAAAATGTTATTGTTAACTAACATAGAAAAGGAGGCAAAAAAATGAAAGATAAAATTGGAGTTGTTGTAGGGGCTGGTGTAGCTGCTTTAGTCATTGTAGGTGTATTTTTTTACTTATTAAGAGCAGATTCTCTTGAATTTTCGAATATCTTGATGGTTATAATACCTATTATCTTAGCAATCGGTGCAATAGTTTTGTTGTGGGATAAAATAAAGAGTGTTCGAGCGGGTTTACCTAGTGCAGATGAAAGAGCAAAAAAGTTGCATTGGAAGGCAGGAGCGTATACCTACTATGCTACCATATGGATAGCGGTAGGGACAATGTGGTATAATATTATATTCGCAGATAACCTTGGTTTTCCTGAACTAACCGCAGGGCAAGTTGTGGCAGTAATTGTCCTCTTATCAGCAGTGCTATGGTTCGTGTTTCAATTCTACTTTATGAGAAAGGGAGATGCATAATGAAAAACATACTTTGGTATCTGGGTTTCCTGTCCATTGTGAGCCTGTTATATTTTGTTGAGAGAAAGACGGTTTTCCTGTTGTTCCTTAGTTTTATTCCATACTTTACAATATATAATTTAAGCGACGAGAGACTAGAAATGGTTATTGGTAGGGCAAAAAGAAATGCTTTTATGTATACGATATTTTTTGGAATTGGAACAATTGTGTACATATATCTGCCACATAGCAGTACTGAGCTATTCGCTCCGGCATTTGTATTTCTTTTTGGAGGAAGTCTGATGGTGTGCCTTCTTTCTGTATTTTACTACGACCGGGCAGGTAAATGAAATGAGAACACGAATCAAAGAACTCAGAGCGCGATACGATTTAACCCAAGAGGATCTTGCAAGAAAGGTGGGTGTGAGACGAGAAACCATTCTTTTCATGGAAAAAGGAAAATACAATCCTTCCCTTAAACTGGCTCATGATGTTGCAAAAGCGTTGAAAACGACAATTGATGAACTATTCATATTTGAGGATGAATGAGATCTTAACTTCTAAAACTTAAACATACTAATCTTTAACAGAATATCAACAGCAATTTTTGAAAATGATATAACCAGAAAGGACAATACAGTGGTCAGCATTATTACGTCAATATTATTTACACGTATCCACTTTGAATTATGACAAATGGCGTTCACATTTTTTAATATGATGTAAGAAAGTTTCAGCAATCATATGTGCCCCCACATTATTCAGATGAACTCCATCGAGTGTCAAATAAAGTTCCCTATTTTTTGATTTTCTCTCAACGCGTTTTGGATCATTCAACAAATAAGCAATGATGATGTCTACTATAATCCTATATGGAATAAAAGGAGAAGATTTTTTTGATGACAATGTCGAAATAAAATCCTTACGAACATCAATATATTCCACATTTTCATATTTGGCAGCTAATGCCTCGATTTCCACCGATAAATCCCCTAGTCTTTTGTTCCATTTATTATGTATATCTTCACCGATTATTGACGGCGATACAACAAATGTTTTCTTTGCATTGTATGTTATTGTCTCAAGAAGCTTTTGATAACGATTTATAAAGTCACCCATATTCTTAGCCCAGCGTTGATTAAATAGCAATTTGGTGATTGGAAATTTCCATGAAACATGAACAAAAACATCATTTACACCGACCCAGAGAAATGCTATATCGTATGTTTCATCGATACTTAACTTTTTAATTCTTGGGTAAAGACTGATCACAGTATCACCTCCCCTTCCAGAGTTGATTAGGTCATGCTGTGGTAGTTTTTCTTTTAAAATATCAAAGTAGGACACACCAGGAATACCCTCCGTCAGACTATCACCAAAGAATATAATTTTCGTCGTTCTTCACCTTATACGAAATTCATAACCATTTCTTCTTATAAAAATAGTAGCTCAATACAATACTGATCAGTCTTCTGAATCTTATACCTCTTCCCTAAATAGACATTAAAGAATAAAAAACATTGTCATAACGAGAGGGCTTCAAACCGCTGACATCTATCTTTAATACATTGAAAATGTTTTCAATTAGCAGCTTGGCGAAGAAGTCCCAAAGCTTTAAGTTTTTCTGATAGTTTTTCTGCTGCTATTGATACATCCGATACCTTTCGAGCGCCAGTACACACAATCTTTCCAGAGGAAAAGAGCAGCATAGCCACTTTAGGTTCCTTTATCCTATAAACCATTCCAGGGAATTGCTCCGGCTCATATTCAATATTTTCTAAACCTAGACCCATAGCAGTTTCAGTAAGATTGAGTTCTCCCTTCAGGTCACCCACAGCCACAATATTCTGAACAACTATCTCAAGATCTTTATATATATCTACCCCTAATTTTCTTAATTTTTCTGCTATTATATTTACACTCTTATGTACATCTTCAATGTTCTTTGCACCAGTACAGTTTGCTTTCCCACTCTTAAAGAGAAGTGTTGCGGTTTTCGGATTGCTTAATTTATAAACTAATCCAGGGAACTGTTCAGGTTCATATTCAGCTTCTTCAAAAGATTGTATTATCAGGTCTAAATCTAGCTTATCTGCAAAAGCCGTAGATGCTACAATATTTTCCACTTTTATTTCTATCATCTAATGTTCACTTCCCAACGAATGTCGTTTTCATTTTGTAAATCGAGTTAAACAAGTATGCCGTTACCCTATATGTCATTTTCCGCTCTAAAATGAAGGAATTTTCCAATCAATTTGGTTTTTTGAAAGTCATTGTATATCATCATAATTGGAACAAACACTAGAAAAAAACGAACCCTCCCCCCTAGATTAAATAATTTTGTCAACTCCTTTTTTCTTACACGTTTCAGCAATATTTCTAGTGCATCCGCTTGCTCCCGTAATAAGAACCTTCATATTATCGCAACATTTATTGCTCTATTTAACAACTATGTTGTTCTGTTTTGCAGTTTTATTATCTTCCGCCGTTGTCCAGATATCCAACCAATGAGTATTTATAACGGATTATATTCTATTTTCTCTCTCACGTAAGGAGAAAAACACAAAGGACGTTGATTTAACTGACAAAACTACGATTTGATAAAGGCGATTACCTTAATGTGGGTGGCCAACCATTAGCCGGAACCTCTTTTGTTAATTGGATGAAATTGTTGATAAAGAATAGATTTCATATTGATTGGCAGTTTCTACCAAAAGCTGCATATGTTACTATAATGATTTTGATTACTACCCCTTTCCGGATTTCTGAAAAAAGAAAATTTGATAAAAAATTGGAAGATGTAAAAATTGCTCCACTTCTTTTCATTGTTGGACATTGGAGAAGCGGTACAACATTTCTACATTATCTAATGGGACAAGACAAAGGTTTAGCATATGTTTCAACCTTTGAAACAATGGCCCCCGGAGTTTTTCTTGGAAATGAGAAAATGTTTAAGGGGATTGTAAAAAACCACTTGCCAGAAAAAAGACCAATGGATGACTTAGAGATGGAAGCAGATTTACCGTATGAAGAAGAGTATGCAATAGCAAATCTTAGCCCTTATTCATTTTATCACGGATGGTATTTCCCAAGGAGCATAGATCATTATTTTAAGCAACAGGTTACGTTTGAGGGAGCTGAGAAAGAGACTATAGAAAAATGGAGACAAGTTTATAGTTATTTTTTGAAAAAAATCACTTACAAGAATAATGGAAAGCGAATAATGCTTAAGAACCTTGTTAACACAGGTAAAATAAAATTACTTCTGGAGATGTTCCCAGATGCAAAGTTCATCCACATTTATAGAAATCCATACAAAGTGTACTTCTCTACTTGGAAATTATATAAGAAAATACTCCCCATGTTTTCATTTCAGCATGTAAAAATCGAACAATTCGATAAATTAATAATAAAGTTTTACAAGGAACTTTATACAAAATACTTTGAGGAAAAGAAATTAATACCAAAAGAAAATCTTGTAGAAATAAGATATGAAGATTTTGTTAAGGAACCGGTAAAAACACTTGAATCAGCATATAAAAAGTTGGGATTGAATGGGTTTGAAGAAGCAAAACCAGCCTTTGAAAAATATGTTAGAAAACATAAGAATTACAAGCCAGATACATACAATCTTGATGAAAGCACAAAGAAAAAAATATACAAAGAATGGGAATTTGCATTCAAAGAATTTGGATATGCAAAATAGACATGTACTTTCCAGATATTCATCATTTTATCGATCTGGGGTAAAGAAAATGAGAGGGGGGCATAGTTGACAGAAAAAAGCATACCAATTAATTTTACAGTAGAATGTTTGGAAAAACCATTGAAACAGAAACAGATAACAGCAACAATACGAGGCGGAAATTATATTTCGAAGTATGGTTTGAAAGCCGGTAAAAAAATCGAGATCAAGTATAAGAGAAAAAGAATAGGATTTGCAGTCATCAAAGACATATATTTGATTGGATACCGGGATTTATTTGATCTGGAAATCGTAAGGAAAGAAGGATTCGATTCATCCGATAAATTGATTAGTGTTTTGAAACAGTTCTGGAAATGGCAATGGAATAATATCGTAGATGGAAAACAGAAAATGCCCATAATTGAATTTGAGTGGATGTAGCAGAAATAAAAATCAAGAAGATATGATTTATCTGCCTGACATAATTGTATTTAGTTGGAATGAACTTAGAATGCCGCGATGACATTCTATAATATTCTTTTATGACCACATTCCAGGCATTTTGTCATTCCTTTCCGCTTTTTGTTTGATTTGGTATACTCATGCCAAGTCATTTTTTT
>CAZXHI010000084.1:0-4139 GCA_964640555.1 uncultured Thermoplasmatales archaeon
TGGAAAATTTTATAGAACTGCTGGTGACGCGGATTTGGAAACTGTGACTAAATATGTACAGAATCAGCGACTTGTGCAAAAAACGTTAGACGTCAATTCTATTGGTAGCTAATTGGGGATTAATAGAAGCCCCGGCATTCATGCCTGGGAGTATTTCACACCTTTTTCTCTCTGAGGGGATAAGGAGGGATAATGACTAAAATAAATATTTTAGTCGTGCATACTAAATTAACGTTGAATTATTTACAACATGAATCCTACTCAAGGTAGATTGATGTAAATCACCAAGGCCGTTTATTTAGCAATATTGAAATGGAGACAACATGCAAAACTCTAATATTTTGTGCATAATACCTTGATTATCTTGTATCACTCTTATTTTGCACTATTTTATGATAGGATATGTTATTAACTATCATTGGTTTGTGATAATGGAGTTATGGAAATATTCAAGTGGGGGAAAAACATGAAAAGAAAAACAATTGGAATTGCATTCATATTAACACTTATTATCCTTGTTTTAATATTTATCTATTTGACCATTTTTTCTCAGAATGTGCAGGAAAAAGAAAAGGTAACTATGGAGAAAGATATAGATGACCGTATAAGTCCACTGACTAATCAAGGTCTGACTGTTGAAATTTTAAGAATACGACATAGAGGTATTCTGGATGAAATATTTAAAATGACATACAGTTGGAAAGATCCACCTAAATTTTATTGGATAACTAATATGGATGGAAAAGAATGTAATAGTCTTGGAAATATTGGTTATGGTTCTTCTGGTTTGTATAACGAATGGGACACCATGCTAAAAGACTGCCGTGTTAACTATAAGGTTGAAGATGAACAAAAAACTTCAGACGTAATAATAACAATAATGGAACAAGAACAAAAAGGTTTATTATTTAAAAAAACACAGGATGTGCTAAAAGAAAAAATACAAGTTACATACAATTATAAAACTGGTCGTTGGGATGGTGATGATTATTTTAAAGATTGTGATGGATATGGACATTTCCTAGGTGAAAGTGTTGAAATATGGTTCAATATCTATCAATCAGATTATGATCATGATGGAATTTCACATTGGACTGAGGTTAATATACTTGGTACAGACCCCATGGTCGACGACTCAAAATTAGACCCGGATAATGACGGTGTTCCTACAAGTTGGGAGTGGAAATGGGGGTATGATCCTCATACGTGGGATGATCATAGGAATCTTGACCCTGATATGGATGGTATAGAAAACATAGAAGAATACAAGATGGAGAAATGGTTTGCAAACCCTTACCAACCTGATATATATATTGAAACTGATGGCATGCAAAAGAAAAACCTTTTCGATCTACCCCATATTTTCCATGAAGATTCCCAACAAATGATAATAGAAAGATTTGCTCAACATGGTATAAATGTTTACATTGATGATGGCTGGCCAGATGGACCTATAAACGGTGGTGGAGAAATGTTACCCTTCATTGATAAGATTGATGAAGTTATTGGAGGTCAAATAGCAAGTTTCTACCAACACAACTTTCCAGATGAGCGCAAAGGAATTTTTAGATACGTCGTAATTGCAAATAAATTAGGCTGGAATACACCATGTGAATATAACAAATATGATACAATATTAGTATTTAGTGGTAGGAAATTAAACTTCAGACTCTTTGTAGCTGTTACGCCCAGACTTCGCAGTATATTACTTGCAAAAGGCGTATTACATGAACTGGGGCATTCAATGGGTCTACTCCCATATACCTTCCCTGGAAACGATATAAGCACACCAGTTGGAACTAGATATCCGAATATGCCCGAGGAAGAATATGAAAAATATTTAGATCAATACCACAGCATCATGAATTACAATTATATTTACCAGGATAGAAAACTTTTTGATTATTCCGAAGGAAGCAATGGTGTACCATATGATCAAAATGATTGGAACCATTTATTCCTTCCATCTTTTCAATCTGATGCCAGAGCCTATGAAGAACCAATAGATGAAACTTTTGAAGATTTTGAAGTTATGGATGATGAAATTTTCCCACAATTGAAAGGATGGACATATAATGAAAATCTAACATTGAAACACAGTGATAAATTAAAATCATTAGTTTATTCAGATCTTAATATAGATACTGATTTTAGATTGTTAGTTTCCAATAACGATGATATTGATAGAAATGTCAGGATATATGCTAGTCCAGACATTAATCCATTTCCAGTTATTCAGAGTTGGATTCTAGTTGCAGAAGGAAAAATAGATACAGTAAATGATGATATACAACTGTATTCATTTAATGAAAAAGTGAATGAGGTACTTGATTCACTTAAATAGATATAAACCTCTCATTTTTTCTTAGATAGATTTATGAAGAATCATTGAAAATAAAATCAGCTTGACTATCTACAGATTATTGTTAACATTTGTTAAGCATACATTTAAGATAGGATAATATATTCTAATTTAACTGAAGTAGGGATTATTCGTGTACTTACAATATTTTTATTTACATGAAGATTTTTCATAATTTTTTTATAAGATATTTTGACAATATCGAAAGTTTATAATTGGTTACAGTATTTCTATGCATGGTGAAAAAACTCAAGGCTATCTGGGAACTTATGCGATTGGAGCATGGAGTGATGATTGCTATTGCGATACTTATCGGATCCTTGATAGCAGCCAGAACATTTCCTGCTTTTGATAAGTTCATATTAACCTTTTTTACCGCTCTGTTTCTTGAAGCAAGCACATTTGCTTTAAATGACTATTATGACCTTGAAATTGACAAAAAAAATAAGAGAGTTGATAGGCCGCTAGTACGGGGAGACATATCAAAAAATACTGCGTTATATCTGTTTTTTATATTATTTCCACTAGGTATTGTTTGCTCATATTTTGTCAATCTCACTTGTTTTATTATTGCCCTTATTACAGCACTTTTTGCGATATTCTACGATGTTACACTAAAAAAGATTAAGCTCCTAGGAAACTTCTTTATTGCATATACTATGGCTATTCCGTTTATTTTTGGAGCAGCATCGGTACTTACAGAAACTAGTTTTGCGATTGATTTGCCTCCTGCAATTTTTATCATAGCACTGATAGCTTTTCTTACCGGCGCTGGCAGAGAAATAATGAAAGATGTCATGGACTTTGAAGGAGATAAAGAAGAAGGTGTTAGATCATTCCCCAGATATATTGGAATTCGCAAATCAAATATGATTTCCGCCTTCTTTTACATAATTGCTATCGCTCTCAGTTTCCTCCCCTTTTTTATGAGTTGCTATGATGTTTATTATCAGAATTATTACTATTTTTCATTCGTCATGGTGACTGATACTATGCTTCTTTCAACGTCTTTACAATTGATTTTTAAGAAACAAATTAACATGAGATTTTATAGAAAATTTACTCTAGTGGCGATATTCTTTGGTCTTATAGCCTTCTTGGTTGGGGTGTTTATTAGATGAGGTGAAAAGATATGTTTCAAAATGATTTTGTAGGAATTGCATTTGTTTATATCTACGTTATACTTCTCCTAATTTTTACTGAAAAAATTCTTTCAAAAAAGTATCCTGCAACTAGCAGAAAAATCCTTCACATTATGACGGGTAATATCGCTTTTATACTGCCAATTTTCCAGACAAGAGAAATGATGGCATTTTTAGCAGCAGGTCCATTTATTCTTTTTACCTTCTTGATGAGTCCCTATTCTCCAGTTAAATCCGTGAGAGGTAAAACATCTGAAGCAGGTCATGGCCTAGGACTTGTATATTATGCCATAGCTTGGGCCGTTCTAGCATACATCTTTTTTGATACTAAGGAAGTAATTGCGATAGGCATACTTGCTATGTCGTATGGTGATGGTCTTGCTTCGATCATTGGCATTAAATTCGGTAAGAAAAAATATCAAATTTTTGAAGACGTAAAGAGTTATATCGGATCTTATGCAATGTTTATTTTTACGTTTATTATGATGATTATTGCCTTGCTATTCTATGGGAAACTTTCTCTGAATTATGAGACATTGTTCTTACTGTTGTGTATTGCAGGTATTTCGACAATTGCTGAGGGTGTTACCCCCATAGGTCTAGATAACCTTTCAGTTCCTTTTGTAGCGGCTGGA
>CAZXHI010000085.1:0-2624 GCA_964640555.1 uncultured Thermoplasmatales archaeon
AATCCAGTCCCATCTTGTCCAAGGTAACATACAGATCATAGCCCCAATATTTCTCAATGAACTCTTCCTTTGTAATCTCTTGATGATTATGTGCCTTTAAAGCAGCATTTAGGGAAGCTCGCCACGAATCTAGCGAGTCGACTAGCACGCCATCCATGTCAAAAAGAATCGCATCTGGTTTCATTTTCATATCTTATTCACTTAGCGGCTGTGTAACTATGAGCACTACAAAAATGTTACCTAGAAAATTAGGATATTTTTTAAATAGCACAGGCAATAACCTCTTTGTTGGTTTCTATGAGGGAGTTAAAAGTTAAATCCAGAAAGAGAAATGAAATGATTGATATTACCAACGATATTCAGGAAATGATAAACAAGGAAAACCTCAAAGAAGGACATATAATTGTCTATGTGCCTCACACAACAGCAGGGATAACAATAAACGAAGGTGCAGATCCCAGTGTACAACGTGATATTATTGAAACATTAAAGAAGATCATACCAGAAGATGGAGATTATCACCATATGGAGGGAAACAGTGATGCACACATTAAATCAAGTCTTATAGGATCATCTATCACAGTACTTATAGAAAACAAAAGATTAGTTCTGGGTACATGGCAACATATATTCTTCTATGAGGGAGATGGTCCCAGAAATCGTAGAGTGTACATATACATAATACCTCGTTAGAAACATAGCAGGCACAGTAAGATTATATGCTGTATTACATCCATGGACATGAGTCAAATCCCAACGGCATCTACAGTGATCGCAAGTTTTCAATTATTGATAACAATGATATTTCACTGAATTTATGATACCTTCTTCAACCTTGGTTCGCCATTGCCTATTTGCTTGATTCTTTTACAGCAATTTCCTTCACTAAAGGATTATTTCCCAAATTTGTCTTTAGAAACTTGAGAACTAATTCTTTTTCTTCGTTTGTCAATTTTCCCATATATTTACCTCGCACGTTGATCCTTTATAAACATAACCGGTTAAAATGTCAAAATGAAAAATATCTCTATTTGACCCTTTTTCCAAGAGGAAGAATAGCTCACATAATACCCCAGAAGCATAGATTTCCTAGCCCGAATTTATAGCTATTATGGTTCATAATACGTTAATTTGCATCATTTTTTCGTATTTTGCACAATTTTTTGATGACACACTTTATAAAGTAATTATTAATTAATTAAAATAGAATTATAAAAAACGTTAGAGGGGGTAAAATATGAAAAAGAAAATAATTGGAATATTTATTTGTATGCTGTTGATTGCAACTATGCTACCTATAGTCACAATGGCTGGAAGTGAGAGTGATCCTGAAATTACAGCTGATTTGGAGTCTAAATTAAGAGCGGGCGTCTTTGGTGCAAGTATGCTGGCATTAAGAGAGGCTGGAGGAATCATATGGAATGATGGGCTTGATACAATTCTGGATGTCCAATACACATTCACTGTAAAGGGTGGACATGACAATTCAATTGACATAACAATATCTGGATACGCTGGAGATGGAGATATGGAAGTTAATCAAGTGTATACAATTTCAACAAATGAGGCTAAAGGATATGGACCAGTGACATTAACAATGACGGTGACATCATCTAATGCTGGTGAAGCAACAGCAACCTCTCAAGGTTTTCAAATTGGCCCATATACAATAAGTAAAACATATCTTATGGCTTGGTTTTAAGGAGAGATAAAATATGAAAAGAAAAATAATTGGTATATTTATTTGTACGCTGTTGATTACAACTATATTACCAATAGCAGGAACAGTTTTTGCAGGTGATGAAGAAGATCCTGAAATAACCGATGAGGTTGAAGATTGCGGACGAGATTATCTCGATGCAATATCTGCATGGTTTTATGAGGATGCTGAAAAGCCGGGTTATCTTTATGTGGCATTGAAGGTGAACGAGTTAAACAAATATGGGCTGAAACAACATCTTACGGTGCATTGGGAACATAATGGAATTGAACATGCAACAGGCCTTAATATTGGGTACATTTTCAGTGATTGGTATTATTTTGCTGCTGGATATGGCCATGGTTTTTGGTTTCAGGAACATTATGAAAAGATAAATGGTTCTGTAGATGAAGGGAATGGAATAATAACTTTCGAGATCCCTAAATCACTTATTAATAATCCTCAGTCTGGGGATGTTCTTACCAAAACACATGTTGAGAATTTCCAACGTTTTGGACTCTGGGGAAGACTTGGTTTTAAGCCACTTTGGTGCAATCAGGTCTTTGATTGGGCTCCAAGTTCTGGTGATCTCCTGAATGATAGGGCAAATTACTCTCAGTGGTATGGCGAGGATTATATTGTACAATATTCAGTTATGCCACCAACAGAAAAATCTAAAACTAAATCAGTTACAGAACAGTTTGGTAATTATAAAATAGGCTTTAACTGTCATGTTGAATACGAAGGCCCTGGTATTTGTTTCTTTAATATTTTTGTAAAAACTGGCAAAGATACTTGTTTCACAACAATGACACATATGTGGTCCGTTTACTTAGATACAAAGATAACAGTTGATGGTTGGCATCATACAGGAAAAGGCGTGGTACATATGGTTGGTTATACAGGCAAATATGAATATAATGAC
>CAZXHI010000086.1:0-22771 GCA_964640555.1 uncultured Thermoplasmatales archaeon
GTAAAATTTGTTATTTCAATATCCTCCCAATTGCAATGCCAACCATACGGTATCTCAATTACTGTTGCAAGACCGCTTCCATCAATAATAGTCTCTTGTTTTATTTCCCCTATTAATTTTACTGTCTTATCAATTTGAATATTTTCATAATAAGTCCCTTTATAAACAAAAACAGTCCCGCCATCCGATACATTATCTAAGGCATCCTGTATCCGTGTATAATTTCCTGATTCACTTCCACCAACATACAACCAATTACCCCTTGAAGTTGGTAGTGGTTTCTCAGTATCTTGTGCAATCCCTGGAATGATACAGGTTCCAACGAACAAGAGAATGATTCCAACTGCTGACCATTTCACAATCAGAGGTTTCTTTTTCACTTGCTTTCCTGCCCCTATATAAAAGAACAATCCTTCGTTATTTAAATCTTTGTCAGAGATAAAAAGTATGCAGGGGAGGGGATTTGAACGCCAGTTTACTAGTAAAAATATTAGATTAAAGGATTGAAGATCTCCCGTCGAGAGTCTGCGCTAAGGGTGTAATGCTCATACTATTATTATTTAACATCATAATCGGCAAAATAATAAATTATAATCTCTTTGATATATCATCCGATATGATTATTAAACAACTTTTTATTGACTACATTCAAAATATAATAAAAAGTTGACTAATATGGAGAAATCAATATGAAAAAGTGGTATGAATCTCTTTTTGAGAATTATGGTAAAAACTATGATAATGAAAGTTATACAAAGGGAACAATTAGTGAATGTGATTTCATTGAAAAGGAACTTGATTTTGATAAATCACTAAAAATAATAGATATTGGATGTGGAACAGGTAGACACTCGATAGAATTAACAAAAAGAGGATATAATATCATAGGAATTGATTTGTCAGATTCACAACTAAAGCAGGCAAAAGAAAAAGCAAAAGTACAAAATTTGGAAATAGAATTTATGAAACATGATGCAAGAAAATTACCTTTCAAAGATGATTTTGATTTGGCAATAATGCTTTGTGAAGGAGGATTTCCTTTGATGGAAACAGATGAAATGAATTTTGAGATATTAAGAAATGTTGCTGAATCTTTAAAGAAGTCTGGTAAGCTGATTTTTACAACACTTAATGGATTATTTCCCTTATATCATTCAGTTGAAAAATTTCATTCAACAACGGATGAAGGAAATACTGCTTGTAGAAGTAATACTTTTGATTTAATGACTTTTAGAGACCATAATATTACAACAGTAGAAGATGACTCTGGTAATAAAAAGGAATTAGAATGCAATGAAAGGTATTATGTTCCATCTGAAATTACATGGTTATTAAAATCTCTTGGTTTTCAAAAAATTGATATTTATGGTGCAAAACTTGGTGCTTTTTCGAGAAACGATGAGCTTACAACTGAAGATTTTGAGATGCTTGTTATTGCCAATTTTACTTCAGAAAACTGATAAAATTGTATAAATTCATTATTCATCATCTCTATCAGCATCATAATCAGCAAGTAATAATGCTATAAGTTTAAAGTTTAAATTAATATTGTATAAATGTATCTTCAGGTACTGATAATAGAAGATTTTATAAAATATTTTAGATTTGCAGAAAGTATGGCTACTCATTATGGATTTGGAAGTGACAATCATTCTGGTGTTCATCCAAATATTATGAAAGCAATAGAAAATTCAAATAAAAATTATACAATTGCATATGGGGGAGATATATACACAAAACTTGCTGTAAATAAATTCAAAGAACACTTTGGAAATAATATTGAAGTTTTTTTTGTTTATAATGGCACTGCTGCAAATATTTTAGGATTAAAAAATGTTACAAAATCTTACAATTCAATACTATGTGCTGAATCTGCCCATTTAAATATTCATGAATGTTGTGGTCCAGAAAAATTTATAGGATGTAAACTTGTAACAATACCTACTTTTGATGGTAAACTATCAGTTGATTTGATAAAATCTTTTCTAGTAGGTTTTGAAGATGAACATATGGCTCAGCCAAAAGTATTATCCATCACACAACCAACTGAACTTGGAACAGTTTATACAACGAAAGAGATCAAATATCTTTCTGATTTTATCCATAAAAATAATATGCTACTGCATGTCGATGGTGCTAGATTAAGTAATGCAGCAGCGAGTATGAATAAAAGTCTTAAAGAGATAACAAGTGATATTGGTGTTGATATTCTATCTTTTGGTGGTACAAAAAATGGAATGATGTTTGGCGAAGCTGTAATCTTTTTTAATAAAAGTCTTTCAACGAATTTTAAATACACTAGAAAACAGGGAATGCAATTAGCCTCTAAAATGCGTTTCATCTCATGTCAATTCGATGCGTTTTTTTCAAATAATCTTTGGTTGGAGAATGCAAGACACGCAAATGAAATGGCAAAACTGTTATATAATAATATAAAAGACATTCCAGATTTAAAGGTTACCCAGAGTGTTGATGTCAATGCAATTTTTGCTGTCATCCCACAGAAATATATCTCTGTGTTGCAGGAAAAATATTTCTTTCATGCCAATAACTGTGAAGTAAGATGGATGTGTTCATTTAATACAAAAGAAGAAGATGTTTTAGATTTCGCTAAATTAATTAAAAACACTTTATCAGGTAAATAAATGTATCAAATTGAAATCATTGGATATGTTGCAGGTTTCCTTGTTGCAACAGCATTAGCACCTCAAATTATGAAAACTTGGAAGTCGAAATCTGCAAAAGACATCTCAACTTTATGGGCTATCGTACTAATGTCAGGTTTGTTTTTATGGATAGTATATGCAATAATTCAAGCAATTATGCCTTTAGCTGTTTTTGGAATAGTTGAATTTTGTATGGCATTAACATTATTGATTTTTAAATTGATTTATTAGTTATCAATAATAAATCATGCTAACCATTAACACTATATACTATTAACCCGTTTATAGTTTATGGCTAAACAAAAACTAACACTAAGCATAGATAAAGAAATAATTAATCAGGCCAAAAAACAACAAATCAATCTCAGCTCCTTCCTTGAAATACGACTGGCTGATTATCTTAATTATAAGGAGAAATGCTCCTGTCAGGATTCGAACCAGAGTAGCTGGCTCGAAAGGCCAGAATGATTGGCCGGACTACAAAATTGCAAGAGTATGTACAAAGTAAGTATAAAATAAGTGAATGTTAATGTATTATGCTAATTATATTAAAATCATGTAGCCTGTATACAAAATATTAAGCACCCTTAAGCAATTAGTTTCATTGTACAAAGTGGAGTAACAATGGCCATAGGGAAGACTTTAAAGAAATGGAAACGGTATCACAGAATTTCTGATGTAGGTTCAATAAGTCGTAGATATTTTGTTATGAATGCATTTGATGGAGCTCTTACTATGCTGGGAGTTGTAATAGGTGCCTATGTTGCAGGTATACTGGAACCTATGCCAATTATTAGTGCAGCCATTGCTGGATCAATAGCAATGGGAACATCTGGTATGAGTGGGGCATATATGACTGAGAAAGCCGAACGTACAAAGAAATTAAAAGAATTGGAAAAAGCGATGCTTACTGATTTGAAAAATGGGCTGCACCATAAATCACATAAGTTTGCAGCAATCTTTGCTGCATTGGTAGATGGCATTTCTCCTGCATTGGCAGCAATGGTAGTAGTATCGCCTTTTTTTATGGTCAGCTCGGGGATTATCACAGTTGAAACTGCCTTTTTTACATGCATAGGTCTAACTCTAGCCGTATTGTCCCTGTTGGGTGTTTATCTAGCAAAAATCAGCGATGAAAGTATGATTAGATATGGTGTTCAAATGTTGTTAGTTGGATGTGTTACAGCATTTTTGTGTGTTTTAACTTCGATATTGCTTGGAGGCAACATCGCCTAATAAATCAATCTAGTTTCTTATTTCCACGAAAGGATCTACAAGCAACAACTTCCGACTAGTTCCAGAGAAAAGCTTATTTTCCTATACATCCCTTCCGTATTTGGATTTTTATGGATGAAAAAACAAGGATAGAAAAAGATATTGTGATGTTTGAAGAAAATCTTCAAAAATTAAATGATAAAACGTCTAAATTGCATAATAATAAAATTGTAGAACTTGCAACCCAATATTATGAAGATTCAAAGTATTATCTAGAAAAAGAGGATTATTTTACTGCTTTTGGGTGTGTAAATTATGGGCATGGGTTATTGGATGCAGTTCTGAAGTTTTAAAAAAATTGCAATACTTTCAATCATCTTGTTATCAACTATATAAACAAAAAAAGACTTAGCGATATTAATCAGATGTGAGGGACCTCCTAGCATCCCACTCTTCTCTTCCCTCCCATCACCTCATTTTTTCAAAGTCGATATTTAATTTGAACATCCCAGTATGAATAAAATTGTAAAAAAATAAAGGAGGAGGTTTTTTCCTAGTTGAATTTTGAAAAGGTTCCACTCATATAGAATCCAGGCCCTAAAAACAAATGTAGGTTGAAATAGAATTCTGAACTTGTTTCATCGAATCCACCAAGGCCTACACAATATGTCCAGTTGCCGGTTGTTTCGTTACCTACTGCCCCAAGGAAAAAATAACCAATAACTAATGCACCTATCTGTGCAGTTTCCGACTTGTTATATTCTGCAAATACTCCTTCAACGCGGCCAACAATACCGACTTGGAAGTATCCTTCAATCCATCCCAATTCTATTGTTGGAATGCCAAGTATGCTGATTCACCAAGTACCGCTAAAGTTTCCTGTTGCCCAATCTGGTGGGGAATCCGTTATCAATGTGGTTTCATCAACAGTTGATACTCTGGTTTTCAGATTTTTTACACTTTGTGGAAAGACTGCTGTTGTGGTTTGCATACAAACAAAAAAAAAACAGAAACGCACGCCACTAAAATAATCATTTGTTTTTTCATTTCATAATCACTTCCTAAAGATACATTATGTACAATATTATAATATTTTTTAAAAATATTACGGCACCTGTCGAATTATTGTATTAATTCCGTTCATTCGATTGTGTTAAACTCGTTTTTTACAATGATAAGATACATGGATTAAAACATCTATTAAAAAAGATTTGAATGTTGAAATCTTATAACCATATGGGTTTCATGCAAAAAAGGCATTTAATAGAACAATATTTTTATTTCATCATCGGGCTTTACACCCAATTCTCGTGCTGCGTTTCCCTGGTTTACCCCGAGCTCCATTAAATTGCTGCTACCTATGGTTGCAAGGAGTTGCCCCTTTTCTACAAAACTATATGATTTCACAAAAGATATTTCCTGTTGTTTATCTCCTATAAATGCCATGAGTTTACTGCCATAATCCAAAAAATCTCTTAGTCTGATTCCCTCAATATTTGTTATGATGTTTCCAAACCTATCAATATGGATGATCTTTCCAGTTGCTGTCCTGCCAGTTATCTTTCCTTTCCCAAAATCCATATCAATGAAGTTATAAATTCTGCCACCTATCTCCTCAAATGGTACTTCATTGACTATATGTGCTGCCACTGGGGAAAAAATATCCCGTCCGTGAAATGTATTAGAAATAGAATTAAGCATATATTTATTGTTTGTAATTTCATATACGATGAAGTCACCTAAAAAATGCGCTGATGGCATCAAAAGACCGTTATCAGGTCCGACCAATATCTGACTCTTGGTTGTAACTACTATTCCTCTTCTACTGGTACCAACACCTGGATCAACAACGGCCACATGAACCGTTCCAACTGGAAAATAGGCAACAGAATTTTGAAGGACAAAAGCACCTTCACGAACATCATGTGGTGTTATATCGTGAGTTATATCAATAAGTTTAGAATCCGTTATGGATGATACCACTCCTTTCATCTGAGCTACATATCCGCTCTTCATGCCAAAATCGGTAAGAAACGTTATTATTTTCATATACGGCACCTTCAAAAATATGAAACATGAGGTCTGATTATTAATATGGCGATTATTTTCGTATTTTTTGGTTTTTTTTCACAAAGTATTTATGTCAGAAGGGTACATAGATATGCAGATGGTTTTTGTGGAAATGGGGTACGAGATGAATTACAATAAAAAAGACATGGAAATTTTGGCCGGAATCTGGGATAAAACCGGCGGCGGCTCTATGAAATGTCCCCAGTGCGGAGGAAAAATGATATTAATACAAATAGAGCCCATACAAGATACGGAGAACCCATATGTCCCATATGATACGATCATAGAATGTACCTCTTGTTCATTCAATGTAAGGGCAGAATCGTTTATGATACTTGGAAGTGTGAAGGACTTCGATTTACACTATGTAGAAATAGGCAGTTGGTCTCCAAGTGGAAGTAGAGTTCTGTCCCGTTATGAACATGTATTGAACTATGAGCTTTTGAAGAAATTAAAGGAATCTGGCGAACTTGTAGAGTTTTTGATTGTAAATGAACACGCAGTACAAGTAGTTGGATAAAAAGAAATAAAAAATCAATACAAAGTATAGACAATAATGATACCCGATATTCTTACATTTCATGTTATGCTTTTTATTTTCTCCACCATTTTCCACCAAATCAGCAAAAATAATATATACTATGGTGAATAATAATATTAACCGGTAGGCGGTTGTCATGTTTTGAATTACCATTCATGATATCACTTCCTCCCTAATGAGTGCCGTCTACCATACTTTTTCCATCAACTCAAGTATGTATGATAGAGTGGTAGAGGCATTATTACTAGACCTAGTTATACATCATACCATCATATTCTTTAGATTCCTGTTTTTTTCCTCTAGAATGATGCTTTATAAATTTTTTTTGTCGTTTTTTTCCAATAAAACTGAAATCATGCCTTAACAATCGTATGTATGTCTTATCTGGGAGAGGCTCCAATTGAACAATACCTTTAACCTGCAGTTTTTGTAGTACCCTGACGATATTTTTCCTTGATATATGTATTTTCTTTTCGAGATCAGATATGGTTACAGGATAAGTTTTTTGTAAAAGTTTGATGATTTGTTCTTCAATTGTTCCTGTAGTAATTTCAATCATGAATGTTTAATCCGTGTGCATGGATAACAACTTTTCTATACGTGCTCATATGCTCGCATACCTTTCTCATCGTTTTTGAAAAATGTAAGTACATCCTTTTGCATTTCAGATGGATATCCGCCTGGGAAATCAATACAGCCCCGGCAGATGTCAAAGCCTATTGCCCTCTTTAACCCATCTATGCTAATATAGCCTAGAGAATCTGCACCGATTTCCTCTGCAATTTTTTCACAGGTTTTGATTTCACCATCTGGATCTCTGGCAATAAATTCCCTTCTACTACGCATATCTATACCAAGATAACAGGGGGCAATCAATGGTGGGCAACCAATTCGTATATGAACTTCTTTTGCACCAGCGTCTCTTATCCCTCGTACAAGTTTACGAATGTTTGTACCGCGGACTATCGAATCATCGACTAATACAACACGTTTTCCACCAAGAACAGAACGAATATATGAAAGTCCCCCCGCAACAACCTTATCTCTACTTTCCTGTGTCTGCTGTATAAATGAACGTTCACCCTTATCTTTCATCAATCCTTCTTCCAACGGTATACCCGATTCTCGCGAGAAACCGGTAGCGTAACGTCGCCCTGATTCAGGCACTGGAACAACAATATCCGCTTTAACAGGATGTTCCTTTGCAAGAAGGCGCCCTATTTCAACACGGACGTTGTGTATAGATCGATTGTTTATACGGGAGTCTGGCTTTGCAAAATAGACAAACTCAAACATACATGGTTTTTCACGTTTTTTTATTAGTTGTTTCTCGTAAATATTACCATTTTCATCGATAATAACTACAGATCCCCCTGGTATATCTTTTACATATTCGAAATTGATTTTCTTAAAAACTCGTGTTTCTGAAGTCAAGCAGTACATCCCATTGAACTTACCTAGCACTAGCGGTCTAATTTTTCGTGGATCAGTCATTGCAAAAAGAAATGGACGTTCTCCAGAATCAGCAAGGAATAATGCAGAATAACTGCCTTTTACGTCATTCATTACATTTTTGCATGCTTCAAAAATTATATCAACATCTAACTCTTTTTTATACAGATTGTCTGCCATAGTTAACAAAAGCCATTGAATGTCACAATCTGTTCTCGGTTTCCTATTGGTTTTTCTAGCTATCTCAGAAGGATTAAAAATATTGCCATTGTGAACAGCTGCAATGAAAGGGTTTACCAAATATTCTGGTTGTGCATTCCTCTTCAAGGAATCCATATCATCCATACCTGCTGTAGAATAGCGAGTGTGACCAACCCCGGCATTCCCAGGAGTTTCTATCTTCTTCACCTCATTGAAAACATCCCGTACCAAACCAGCATCTTTTGTCACATGAATATTTCCATCATAGGTTAGTTTTCCGGCAGACGATTGACCTCGATGTTGAATTGCAAGCAGACTGTGATAAATTAGACGAGATACTGGTTTTCCCCCTATAATACCAACTATGCCACACATTATGAAAACTGGAATAGATAGGCCTTATTTATAGATTTTTTAATAAATTAGAATAAAAATTTGCCATTCTTGTAAATTAACTTATCATCAGCATAGACTTCGCCATGTTTACGAAGATCGCACATCATATCCCAGTGAAGACCTGATTTATTGTTACTACCGGTTTCCGGATAGCCAAGTCCAACAGCTATATGTATGGTTCCGCCAATCTTCTCATCAAAGAGTGTATTCTTTGTGTATTCTTTCACCCCGTAGTTTGTACCAAAAGCAAATTCTCCGATTCTACGTGATCCCTTGTCCATATCAAGCATGGAATTAAGGAATTTCTCTCCTGTAGATGCCTTTGATTTTACAACCTTGCCTTTGTCAAACCACAGTTGAATATTTTCCACCAATCTACCATCATGAACTGCCGGGAATGAATAACTAATATATCCATTTGCAGAATCTTCCACAGGGCCCGTGAAAACCTCCCCATCGGGAAAATTCTCTTTTCCATAACAGTTAATCCATTTTCTATCTTTAACGGAAACAGTAAGATCAGTATCCTTGGCAACAACATGCAGTTTCTTCTTTGATTCCAGTAGCTTTCTAATCTTCTCTTGTTCTGTGAAAACCTTTTCCCAATAGTCAACAGGATATTTGTCATTTACATGGGCTGCTTCAAAAATAAAATCCTCATATTCTTCCAAAGACATATCCGCGTCCTGGGCTGAAGCATTCGTTGGATACTGAGTAACACACCACCGCAATTTCTTTTCTGCAGCTCTCTTCAAAAATATATCATGAATTGGTTGTTGAGCAATGGCGCCTATCGCCTGCTTCTTAGGATCAACATTTGTCATATTTCTTGTATTCTCTGGACTTATGATGGCAAGTCTCGCATTAATTTTACCAATTTCAAACTTAGAAATAGGAGACACGTACTTGAGCTGCTCCTCAGATGCGTTTTTATAATAGATTTCCCCCAGCCCGTTTATGCCTATCTGAATATATGGATGAGCGCCTAACTTTAGTGCCTGTTTATACACTTCTTTTATCAGCGGTGTGGCAATCGAACTACCGCAGATAGCAAACAAGTCATTTTTCTTAATCTCAAGAGAATGATTCACCAAAACACTCGCAAGTTTCTCTAAACGTTTATCAATCACAATATCACTTCTAAGATTCAGAACAAATAAATGGGTAAAATAGTTTCCCTAAACAACTAGATTTCTTCCCATTCCTTAAGTACAGACTCCCACTTGTATTTGTTTATCGCGTCTATTCCTTCTAGTTTACGAATGATTTTTTCATAGCCTTTTACCAGTGTTCTTATTCGTATCTTAACCATAAAGTCGTATTTGCCTGCAGTAGCCGTAACCCTTGTAACACCACGAATATTCCATAATTTATTCATTGTTTCCTCAATTGGATAGCCAGGTTTCACATTGATGAAGACATATGCCTTCACTAATGCAAGTGCAAACGAGACAATGCCAAGAATTACAAGGATTGTACCTATCATTTTAATAAGTATCATTACGGGATCCGTTGAGAAAGGTGGTATGATATTGAAATATGAAATTATCAGAGAAAAGGGTATAGCAAAAAGGACAGATGATGCTCGTACTGCCTGTGTGACACTTGCCTTTCCAATCCCAAGAGCACGTATATAAAATACATAAGAAAAAAATGTGATGCCCATTGTAAGTGCTAACCATTTAAAATGCTCAAGAGATGAATTTATCGCTGTGACGAAATGGCCAGTTCCAATAAAGATATCATAAATTAATACTATAATTGCAGTAAATATACATGAAAATACAACATTCCAAAACCGGATATTTAGAGAATCATTTGGTCTGCTGTCAATTTTTACAAGTTTTAATTTTCTTTGATAAATTGAAAAGAGGACCCACGCTGGGTTTATTACTAGAAAGACAATGGCCAATGACTCTAGATTGATGCCCCCAGTTAACGAAATTGATCCGAGAATTGCACCAAACGTTACAATGAGGGAAGATTGAATTTCAGAGAGCGTTGGCATATCCTTCTCAGTGATTGATTCAATGATAATTAGATATAAGATAACAATCTGGGAAAAAGGAATTACTGCAGATGGGTCGCCAAGTATAGAGAGCAATGCAAAATAACCAATAGTGAGAGTGGAATTTCCTAATGCTGCAAGCATATGGTATTTCAGTTCATCTTTTCTTACCAATCTGAGTCGTTTGAAAGAAGGATCTATAAGTTTAGACCCAAGACTCCCGCCCTTTATAGGTATTGAACAAATGAGGAGGATGAAAAGCGATACAACTACACCCACTAAAAAACATGAAAGACCAAAAACCCACGGATCAGGTATATAAAGGTTAATAATCGTAGCATCTATAGCTGACACTCCAGCAGCAATAATTGCAGAGGCAAACGCTAAAGCGTAAAAGAGATATTTTCTTCTAATCTTCATAGTGCAATTTCTTTTTCTATAACTTGGGTTGTTGTCTTTTTTACACCATCTACCATTTGAATTTTATTTGTCACTTCTAGAAGTTCTTCCAGATTTTCAACATGCACTCTAACAACGATATCGTATTCTCCTGCAACCACGGATATTTTTTCCACATTTTCTATTTTTCTCATCTCCTTAATATTGTTGCTAGAGTTTCCAGGACGCATCGTTATTAAGATATATGCATTTATCATAATCTTTCCACCTAATTTTCTCAGCCGCTATATCAGTCACTGTTATAAAGCTATCTACTATGGTTATATATATTGGTTATTGTTGAAAGTATTAAAATAGTATTTATTTAATCCAGGTGGACTGTCATGACACAAATTTCTGAGGCAAAGAAAGGACAAATCACAAAGGAAATTAAATACGTTTCAAAAACTGAAAAAATAGATGTGAACATAATCAGAAAACGAGTTGCATCTGGCAAAATAGTGATTCCATATAATCCAATTCATTCACCTAATGCACTTGGTATAGGCAAAGGTTTACGGGTTAAGGTTAACGCCAATATTGGAACATCAAGAGACTATTGCAAACCTCGCGAAGAAGTTGAGAAAGCAAGAATATCCATGGAAGCAGGTGCACATGCCGTCATGGATTTATCCACAGGTGGAAATCTAGATGAAATTCGTAATTCTCTCCTTAAGGAAGTGGATGTACCATTTGGAACGGTTCCAATTTATCAGACAGGGATAGAGGCTATCAAGAAACATGGTGCTATTATTGACATGACTGAGGATGACATGTTTAACATGTTTGAACATCAGGCCAAGCAGGGAATTGATTTTGCCGTAACTCATGTTGGAGTTACTAAAGAGAGCGTGGAAAGACTTCGAAAGCAGAAACGTCTGATTCCTATGGTTTCCAGAGGTGGAGCATTTCACATGGCATGGATACTGCACAATGAACAGGAAAATCCGTTGTATCAAAATTTTGATTATTTACTAGAAATAGCAAAAAAATATGATATAACTCTTAGCCTTGGGGATGGAATGAGATCCGGATCTTTGTATGATTCAAACGACCGGGCAAAGTTCCAGGAACTGCTGATAATAGGTGAACTTGTAGAGAGGGCAAGAGAAAAAGGAGTCCAAACTATGGTTGAGGGACCTGGGCATATGCCCTTAAATGATATATCACCAAACATACAGGTTATGAAAACGGTAACAAAAGAGGCTCCGTATTTCGTACTTGGGCCTCTAGTTACTGATATTGCGCCAGGCTATGATCATTTTGTTGGTGGTATAGGTGGAGCAATAGCAGGCCTTGCCGGAGCTGATTTCCTCTGCTATTTAACACCTGCAGAGCACCTGTCCCTCCCAGACAAAGAGGATGTTAGAGAAGGGGTTATTGCAACAAGAATAGCCGCACATGCCGCAGATATCGCACGTGGCATAGATAGAGATGTTGATTTTGATTTCAGCAAAGCACGAGAAAAACTAGAATGGAATAAAATGTTTGATCTTTGCATAGATCCAAAAAGGGCAAAGGAATACAGAGGCAAACGGCTACCCATGGAAGACGAAAATGCGTGTTCCATGTGTGGAAATCTATGTGCTATTGAATTAGTGAAAAAATATCTGACGAATAGTAATAAATAAAAACACTTCCTCATCGATCTTAACTTTTTTAAGGATTTTTAGAAACAGCAGTTTCTCCGGATCTATTTTTATCGGGGGAAAATAAGGAAAGATTTAAATCATAAGATATGCATTCCTGATTAGGAGGTAAATCCTATGGCATATGAATATGAAGGATGGACATTATATACGAGAGATGTGGAACTTAAAGGTGGAAGGAACCAAACAATTTATTTCTTTAGCAAGAGAACACCAAAGAGCGGTAAGCCTTGCGACAAGCCAGACAAATACAAAGTTGGTGTAAATAAGAGAACTGGTCTTCCATATCTACAAAAGAAATAAGACAGTTTCCCTATCTCTTTTCTTTCTTTTTTTATCATTTTTTAGGATTATGCTGGAAGTATTTAATCGTATCCGCCAATTTTTAAGCTTGGATCCCCGAATAATTCCCACTGTTGTACCATCTTTACATCCATTTTAGCTTCATCGCCAAGGAATCTATGCAAGTAACCAGCCATCGTATCTCCATGGTTCTCTCCAAGAATATCACGATGTTCTTTTCCATAAAACTCAAGGAAACGTAGCTCCAACCAACCATCTAGTACTTCCAAATAATCGGCTATTGAGTTGTTGTCCGAATCATCCTCCCCATGTGTTCCAAGTCCAGTATTTGCAATGGTTGCAATTGCTCCTCCGCCTTTCTTGCTGGTTAACCACCATGCCCAACAATTGGTAGCCCACCCATCATACCAAAATCGGCTCCTCGGCCCAAAATAACGCAGACCCTTTTTCTCAAGACCATTTTTAATACTTTTCATAACCGATATGTCAAATTCACCGTTATGACAGCCACCAACAATTGTGATTGGGAGTTTCTCCTTGTTTCTAAGCAGAATCATATCTAGTACGCTATAACCTGTGCACCAGTTATTCTCATCTGCTGGAGGAAAATGAGTATTCCATGAAACATCACTACCATGACCACAGAAAAAGGCAAATCCACAACCAGGATTCATTGCTTTGTTGACAGTTTTTCTATTAATATCTTGTCCAGAGGCATATACTTTTACAGGTGTAAAACCTGGCATAAGTTCTATTGCCTTCTCTGATATAAGTTCCCCTTCATTTAGGTGAGCAGCATCTACGTAAGAATCACCAGCTGCAAGAACCAGATTTTTAAACCATTCATCATCACATTTATCTTTCTCATAATCTATTATTTTGTTGACCATAATTTCAACTTCTGAAGGTGTTCTACATGGAAGACGACCAAGATAAACATCAGGATAAATATCCATTTCTTCTTTGTATGTTTCACTCCATTCAGCAAAGAAATTATCATCATTGGAGTCCCAACTCGAAAACTTACCTTCACCATCATATATGTCAGCATAGTAAAGATCACTGATGAAAGATTGTTCAGGATATTCCTGTTCAGCTAGCGGGACTACATGACTATATCTCACTGGCAGATCCCATGTAGTAGTCTGGCCTTTTATTCCACCGATCAACAGTACATATTTGACCCCCCAGCTCTCAATTGCACCTTTAATGAAATATTTGATTTTCTCTGGTTCATCTCTTCCCCAGAACTCCTCATCATATACCGTTGCTAATGTGACAAGTGTGGTTGATATGCCATGATTATTCTTGTGATCAACAAGAGGCTCTAGATGTTTAGTAAATCTTGACGGCGCTATTATCAACAGATCATAGATGCTGTTTTCATCTAAAAGAGGCGCTTCGGGTTCCATGTAACTAACATTTACCGTGATATGTTGAATAAACTGTATTTGATCATCAAGTGGGATGTATACAACTGGATAAACTCGAAGTACAAAGAATGTCTTGTGAATGCCATGTAACAATCCTCCGCCAGTATGATAAAATATCCAATCAGCTGGATATTGATCGGGGCTTTCATACACCCCTGTGTCCATATTGGTCTTTGGTTGATAGGATTCCATATTATCAATTACAGGCATTGAACCAAAGGCAATTTTTCCTGTCAGATTGTAAATTATTGGTGTGGAATGTTCGTATTCTACATCGAGTATCTTTGTACCAAATGGCAATTCAAAAATGGAAAGATTAACAGGCAATACTGGCTTACCGGGATCCATTCTATTGAGATCTGCCTCATTTAAACGTATAATCACATGGTCTCCATAGGGAACTATTTCTGGGTAAGAGAAGTCAAGATCTATCTCAATATACTTGATGTCAGATTCGGATGTTAAACACGTTTTCTCTCCAGATATAAATTCAGTCGAGTTGTTTTTTATATGTGAACCAAAAGCAGGCATGCAACCAGAAACAATAAAAAGCATCATCAGCCCAATTGCTAGGCTTTTATTACGGGTTTTATCAATCATTTTCTTCACCTATTTTTATTTATTCCTATAGTTAATAATATAGTATCACAATTTAAAAGCTTTCTTGTGCCCTTGCTTGACTTTATATAATGAATATTCTTTACCCGACGTCATGTCTGAAGTTAAGGCTGATAATATTACAAATGTCATTGTATCTGGGAAAAGTGGGGCAGGTAAGCAACCTAGAATAGATGTGTTAGTAGAGGAATTTGGTTTGGAGCAACTTTCTACGGGCGATATTTTCCGCAGCTATTTGGGGAAGTTCAACGAATATGGATATGACGGTGATCTCAAAATATTTTGGAATGATGACAAGCAGCGATTCACATCAGATGATAAAATTGCACATGAACTTGGAACAGATGATGAAGATGTCATTCTAGGAATGAAAGTCAAGTATTTTGTGGATAAAGGTCTCTTTGTGCCTGACTACATAACAAATGCACTTTTTGAATCATATTTTGCAAAAAAGAATCATCGTAATCAGGTATTAGATGGTTATCCAAGAACGCCAGAACAATCCAAATTTCTATTAGAGTTATTGGAAAAGCATGATTCTAAAATAGATTTTATTGTGTTGGTGGACAACTCTGATGAAAGAATAATAAAAAGGACGGTTAAAAGGCGAATATGCCCAGGGTGTGGTAAGGTCTACCATCTTGAATACAAACCTCCAAAGGATGGACGTTGTGAATGCGGTGTAAAGGTCATTCAACGCTCTGATGACACTGAAGAAAAAATCCGTTCTAGACTGAATGAATTCAAAGATAAGGCACTTCCGGCCATCAACTATCTGAAAGATAATGGAATTCCCATTGTTACGATTCCAGGGCATCTAGAAAAATTTACACCTGAAAACATCCGCAATAGTGTTATGAACGAAGTGAAAACTCTTTATTAGTGCAAATTATTTGATTGAAGGACGTCCCAATCATAATCCAAAGAGATGAAAAATGGTTGGCATGGGATGTTATGAAGAATTTAAAAATGAATAGAGAATCAAAAGCAACTCCATTTTTACATATCTGAGTTATCATAAATTCCATATGCATTTTCAATTAGTTCTGCTAATCTCTCAACAAATCGTGCTAGAGGTCCACCGTCAACAATGTCATGATCAGCGGTAATTGTTAAATGAAGATATTCACGGATTGCAATTTCATCGTTTATGACTCCAGGTTTTTTTATTATTCCACCAACTACAACGAGAATAGATGTTGAAGCACCCATGGGTATGACGCCTCCAGGGAATTTTCCCTTCATGCCAATTGCTGTAACACCAATTGTTCCAAAATGTTTCTTTTTTATCAAACCATTTCGTCTAAACAACACTAGAAACAGTTTTTTTAGAAATAAAGGAGATTTTAATACAAATTTTTCAAAACTGGTAAGATTTTTACCAAGAACAGATGTTGACTCATCCACTTCTTCTTTTTGTACAACCCGGAGTTCTTTCGTAATTTCACTGACTGTCTTTTCATTTGCTTTTCTTAGCACATAGCCTAGTGGCATAGGTTCGCCATTAACTATTTTCTCAATTGGGATGCCTATATCCACATCATCAAAAACAACAATTTTATGTCTGCCAAGTCTATACGCATTCAAATCCTTATGCTCAAATAGTGTTTGAGCGACGCATTTACAAATCCAACCTGTAAAAGAATATTTTTCCCCCGTTTTTTCAAAAAGTTTACGAATCTTTTTACGAGATTCGGTAACATCTACTTCAATGAATGCATGAACGCTATGTTTACGCCATCCTTCACTTGTAATTAGTCTAATGTTCTTACGATGCTTTGTAAACGGTTTTATACGGTAATTACCAATTCTATCCATGATTTTACTAAAAACCAAATTCAACAGGTTTATTTAAGAATTGTTATTTTAGTCTGTTGGCCCTGGAGTTAGTAAGACTGTTGATTTTATTAGTTAAAGATTGTTACAGGATTTTGGCTGAGGAAGGAAAAATGTCTAAAAAGGATTTCTCTTTTATGGATGTAATTCCAGTAACTATTGCAAGTGTTCTTTTTTTCTCACAAATGATCATCGGTTTATTCATTGTTGATAATTCCAAAATTGATTTTCTTCAGTATGCCGGGATATTACTCTTTATCCTGTCAGGGTGGATCTTTGGTATGCTGCCCGTCAGAGAGTTTCGGAAGGAGGGTTGTGTAATGGACGGGAAAGGCTATATGCATACAACAAAAATTGTTGATAGCGGAGTCTTTTCTGTTATTCGCCATCCACAATTTACGACTTGGATTTTGTGGGCAATTGTTGCAATGCTTGTTTTTCAGCATTGGCTCATTGTTGTACTTGGCATCCCAGTTATAGTCTGTTCATATGTTGATATCTTAAGAGCGGATAAACGCCTGATTGAAAGATTTGGGGAGGATTATAAACGTTATATGGAAAAGGTGCCAAGATCGAATTTTTTATTGGGTATCATATGTTATCTGCGACGTGGCAAGATAAGTTGAAATCATAATCAATTATCTATGATCTAATTTTTTAGAAGAAATGCTGCATACCGTTTTGTTTTGGCAAGTAAGGTTATTAACTAATTTTTCTTTAAGACTAATCATGAACGTTGGAACATTTACTGAACAACAGGTACTAGATTTAGCTAAACAAGCTTATGAGGGAGGAACTGCTAAATTTGATATCATCCCTGAGAAATGTGCCTTACTTGTTATCGATATGCAGGATGAATTTGTAAAACCACATTGGACACCTTACTGGGTTCCAGAGGCAACGAGGCAAGTTCCACGAATCAAAAGATTGATGGCGCACTGCCGGGAGAGAAACATTCCGATTATCTTCACAGTTTATTCAAAAACTCACAATTATCTTGATCGCCCTAAAACTCTTCCTCTTATGCCAAGTCGCCTTCCAGATTTGGAAATAGATCAATCTTCATTTTTCGTAAAAGGATCTGTTTGGCATGAACTCGAAGTAGATAAGGATGAAACTGTAATCCATAAATCCTCTTATGGGGCCTTTTATGATACGCCATTAGAGACTATTCTTAAAAATTTAGAAAAAGATACGGTATTAATTTGTGGGACGTTAACTAACTATTGTTGTTCTACAACTGCGCGGCAGGCATATGAGCGGAGTTTTAAAGTTGTATTCGGAAGCGATGTAACTTCAACTCATTTCACAGATCTGCATGAAGCAGAATTAAAGGTTTTAAGGAGAGGTTTTGCAAGAGTCTTATCCTTGGAAGAAATCATCGAAAGATTGTAATTTGAGTTTAGATTCTTGGAAAATATGGTTTGTGCAATTGCTTAGCAATCAGAACCGACCTAATAGCCTCATGATTAGAACCTGCTAGGTATTGCTCCAACTTAATATTTTACGTAATTGGTTTCTCCTTTCATTTTAAAAAATTGTTCTTTTGTCATTGATGCAGATCTGAGAGATGAGTTAATAACAACATTTTGTTGACGTGACCACTTCTTATCGCTATGGGCCTTAACATACTCTGCCCATTTATCAACAAAGCGCATTCTTTCCTTCTGGTTTTCACTTGTAAAACTCACGTAACATCTCCCTATATTTATTTATCAATTTGTTATCTAAATAACCTTCGGCTATTTTTTCCAAATGACGAGCATCCTCTAAATCTTTAGGTGATTTAAGCACTTCTTCTTTAAAAGCTATTTGAAGTTCTAGATGAGAAATTCTTAATTTTCCTTTTGATAAATTAACATCAATGGTATTTTCAAGAGCGAATCTATCAAAATCGCTCTTAATCCATTTCATTTCAATATTAGGAATAATTGTATCATTTTTAGCAAATCTCACCGCTAAATTATCCTTAAGATAATCATAAACCGTAGATACTTCCTCCGCGTTTAAGCAATAAAAATTATTCTTCTTAAGTTCAGTATACAAAGATTGAAATTTAGGAAAATCAATTTTCGGGATAATAACATCAACATCTTCACTAGCACGAGCTCTGCCAAGTAAAATTGCTACATAACCACTAACAATTACATAATCTGCATTTTTTTCTAAGATTTTAGTAAAATCAAGCGTAAAACTATCTAAATCAGATATCTCTCGATCAATTTTAATAGTTTTTTTATTGATAAATTTCATACTTAAACATCAACAATTTATTAATAAAATTCGTGTTAAATAACTTACTGATAATCCTGCCATGTATTGTTTTTCAACATCTAATTAGGATACAGTGATAGGGGATTTAGGTGGACTTTCTCAGAGAAAAATACTCGTCTAATTACAAAATATGATTAGATTTTTTTTATTTTGGTTTTTTCCGAACGTTTTACTATAATTTATATATTAATTAGCTACATATCTGCTATTGGTTAAATTTATGAAAACAAAGAAAATGATTGTACTAACTACTGTTTGCATTGTGGCATTAATTGTGATTTTTGCAGGTTTAATGTATTCAGGATTCTTTTCCCCGCCAGGCAATGTACAGGCTAGAGCTATTGACACATTTGCTACTGCTGAGAGTGTTGATTCTTTGTCTTACGCTATGAACGGTTTTAGCTTTGGAATGTATAATGAATTAGGTATGGATTCTGATGAGAATGTTTTTTTTTCTCCTTATAGTATTTTTGTTGCTCTTGCTATGACGTATGAGGGTGCTCGCGGTGATACAGCTGTGCAAATGAAAAGTGTACTTGGTTTTGAGCAGAATGATGAAGTTTATTTGTGTTCTTTTGGACGGATTTATAATTTGCTAAATATTGATGCAGAGTATACTCTTAATACTGCTAATGCTCTTTGGACAAAGAAGGATTATCCATTTTTAGAGGAGTATCTAAGTTTTATTGATAATTATTATATGGGTAAGGCAACAGATGTTGATTTTACAAATCCTAGTAAGGCTGCAGAACTTATTAACAGTTGGGTTGAGGAGAACACTGGTGGTAAAATTGAGGATATGCTTTCATCTGGCGATATTAGTCCAGACACAGTTTTGATTCTTTCTAATGCTATTTATTTCAAGGGTTTATGGTCGACTCAGTTTGATGTAGAAGACACTCTTGATAGGAATTTTGAAATGACACAAGGAAGCATAGTACAGGTTCCTGCGATGGTTTTGACAGATTCCGAGGAATCGTTTAATTATGGTGAAACTGATGATTTGCAAATCCTTGAGTTGCCCTATAAAGGTGATGATGTTTCAATGATTATTATTCTTCCAAAGGAAAACAATGTTTCAAGTGTTGAACAAATACTTAGTAACGAGAACCTGTCAACGTGGATGGATTCAATGTATCCAACTGATGTTGATATTTATCTTCCAAAGTTTACTTTTGAAACTGAGTATAATTTGAAAGAGATGCTTATTGCGATGGGTATGGATATTGCTTTTAGTTTTAATGCAGATTTTTCCGGTATGAACGGTCATGGTGGTCTTTTTATTGAAAAAGTTCTTCACAAGGCATTTATTGAGGTGAACGAAGAAGGAACAGAAGCAGCTGCTGCTACAACTGTTCATATGTTGGAAAGTGCAATACCTGACTCACCAGAGGTTTTTGACGCCGATCATCCCTTTCTATATCTCATTCAACATAAGGAAACTGGAACAATTCTCTTTATGGGAAAAGTCGTAAATCCTCAATGAGATGATTAGAGACTAAGAGTCGTATCATATTTTATGATTGGAGTTTGTCGGATCTCAATGTCATACCTATCAGGTTTTTTTATTGTATATAAAGCATAGACTCCGCTATGTAAGTATAGTTTTCCTGTGATTGACCGGTCAATTTACAAATAGAGATTTTCATCTGTATTCATGCCTGAAAAAGGTTGGTACTCGTTGACTGTTAGGTTAAGTACAGCCAGGATGATTAGAGAGTTAGCGTTGGCTAAGGGAATGACCGTGGATGAACTGTTGAATGGAATAGTATCGATCCAGAGTAAGGAGTTGCTAACTTGTAGTTTATGTGGTGTGAAGGTTAGAGCTACAAATATGTCAGGTCATATGGTCAAAATGCATCCAAAATAATTTACAAACCACCATAATTTCCCCGAATGGGTTTTGTTCTTTTCTTTTTTCAGCGGTTATTATGATTATCTAAGGACGAAAATATCCGTGATGGCTTTTGACGCGTTTCCTTTTTTGTCGTAGGCATATGTCTCAATAGTATGGAGGCCAAGTGGCGCACGTAATTTCCAGTCAAACGGTGGTTTGTAGTCAATACGTTGAAGTCTGCCATCGAGGTAGAATTCAACTTTGTCTGTGTTTTTTGTAAGTGTTTCTACCGTGGTCCATCCTATAATACGAGGGATGTCACCTCGAATGAATTTTACTTTTTTAAATAACGTTAAAAATTCTAAGTTACAAAAGTAGGTATGTCGTTGTCTCGGCTTTTCGATGTATATTTGTGATACATCCGGCATGAAGCTCCCGTAGACTCCATCGACGTAGAGTATTCCTGTGCCTCCGTAGCAACCATTGATAAACATTTTTGGGTCATATCTCATTTTAAACCACCCATGGTCTCCCCATTGATCACCCCAGCTGTTCTTGACTATCCAGCATTGCTTACTATCATCATAGCCAACAAGGGCAACTAGATGACCACCAATTCTATCGCCCCATCTATGTTGGTAGACTCCTCTCTTATAATTCATAAAATCTTCATAAACCGGGAAACAAATAACTAGTGGACCATACTTAATTAATGCACTTTTTATTGCATCTTCATCATTCTCTACCCAGCCCCATTCACTAATTTTCACAGTTCGATTTTCCCATCCTGGCATACTCTCAAGCGGAGGATTATATGATCTAAGCGGATCGGGGAAACATCCTTCATCAGGGACACCATACTCAACTAAATAATCAGCAGCATGAGAAACATTTACGCCCCATTCACAGGTTCCACCGGGGTAGAAAAACAGATGCGCCTCAGAGAGATCGCAGTCGAATGGATAACCAACTTGATACTGAACAATTGTCTCAAGGGTCGCAACTAATCCATATGCTTCACAACTGGGACATTGACCTTGGGTTTTTATCGATGTCGTAAAATCCGTATCATTGATGTCCCGCCAGTTGAAATAATCAGGTAGCTCAGACGTCTCAGGGGTGCTTTCTATTTGAGCAAATTCAGCAGTTACCGGTAATATGTTTGCCAGCAGCATTATAATAAATATTGATATGATTTTCTTCATAATTCTTTACCTTCCGTAAATATAAAAATCGTACTATTGATATATAATAATTTGGTTTAAATATCCTCATAACAATAGTTACTTGCGACAAAATGTAATATTTTCACACGGATTTCAAAAAAATAAAAGATGATTTGTGTTAGTTTTGTTGAGTCAGTAAGCAGAAAACAATACGATAAGTGCAGATGCAGGGAATCAAACTTGGGCAAATAGCTTGGAAGGCCGTTCTATACTGATGGTATAGAAAAGTATTTTGCAATACGTGAAATAAGTGGTGTTTCAAAAGATTGGCTGAATAAGGTAAAACGATGGTTAACTGAATATATTGAATTCATTAGACATTTGAAAAATTCAGAGCCATCATACATCTTGGAATGGATACAGGTATAAGAGTTTAAGAATTGTATCAACTTAGACCAAGTGATATTGATTTAGAGAACAGAATTGTATATGTTCAATGATTAGAGACTTAGATTCTCATTAGGGTGCAGTGATTAGAGACTAAGAATTGGATTATGTTTTATGATTATCGTTAAAAAATGTTAATAATGTAAATAAGATACTATGGATGATACTAATGAAAATAAAAACATCACGATGGACATTACTTGCAGCAATAATATTCACCT
>CAZXHI010000087.1:0-1821 GCA_964640555.1 uncultured Thermoplasmatales archaeon
AGGTTTTAATTGGAATAACTTCACGCACTACAGGGATGTAGAGGATATTTTTGGAAGTGCAATATTTGATTCGTTCTTTGGATCTACTTCTAGTTCCGGTTTTGCAAGCAGGGGGGGCATATTTGACGTTCTCTATAGAAAAAGAGAAGGGTTAGAAAAAACGGTTAGGGGATCGGATGTTAGTTTAAGTTTGAATATTGCGCTTGAAGATGCTGCAATGGGGGCTGAAAAGACAATTAAGGTCCCTATGGCTAGGATATGTAAAGCATGTAAGGGGTTAAGAACTCGATCCGGGAAATCTAGTGAATGTTCTCATTGTGGCGGTACTGGCCATATAAGAAACGTACAAAACAGAGGAAATGCTCACGTGATAACATCTAGGATCTGCCCTCAGTGTGAAGGTACTGGGGAAGCTATTCATGATCTTTGTAATGTTTGTAGAGGAAAAGGTAGCATACAAAAGCAAACCAAGATATTAGTCAAGATTAAAAAAGGAGTTGATTCTGGCTATAAAATAAAGATTCCAAATGCTGGAGAACCAGCGAAATCTGCTATTAGTGGTGAACCAGGAGATTTGTATATAGTATTGAATATTTTACCAGACCCTATTTTTAAAAGACGTGGAGACGACCTGTATATGAAAGCACCATTAAGTTTCATCAAGGCAGCCTTAGGGGGTGAACTTATGATCAGATCAATTGATGGCAAGAATGTAACAGTTAAAATTCCTGCTGAAACCCAGACACACACTCAATTATGTTTACGTGGACTGGGCATGCCAAGGTTTAACGATAGAAACCGTGGGAATCTATATGTGACGGTAGTTGTACAAACACCAAAAAATCTTACTAAGAAACAGAAAGAACTTTTACAGGATGCATTAATTGGTACTTGATTATTATCATAAAATATTTAATATCAAAATTATCTTTAGGTTTTAGTTTTAGAATATCCTCCCAGTCTTTTGGTATGGTTATTGTCCATTGCCCTTTTGGTGTTCTCTGAATTTTTCTTTTCAACATCATATGAATAATCATATGAAACATACTTAAAGAGTTCTATTATTAGAATAATGTTGTTTTCCTGAATTGCACATTCCTATGAAAGTGATAGAGAACATAGATGAAATCGCGCTGGTAATTTCAGAATGTTTGAATAAGACATGATGATAATATCATGAAAATAACATAAAATACATATTTTTAGTATATTGTGCTATTAATACACAATATCTTTGGTATTCTGTATACGGAAATTTGTAAGCTTTAACCTTCCTAGTAAAAATTAGATATTCCTTGGCAACTTATGGAATAGCAAAAATATTCAGCAATTATTCGATTTTACAGGAGCAAAAAAAATATTATCGACCTAAGCTTGATAATATGATATATATTAAACCCAATCAATAGTGACCAGTTACTACTCACTATGTAGGGATATAGATGTAAATTAATACGGGTGAACTAAGAGTGGAAGAGGTTTAATATGGTGGCTTGATGCAATCATTCATTTTTTATTTTTTTCATTTCTTTTTCCGCTATCTTATCTAGTTCTTTGTCCATGCCCTGCTCCCTTGCTATTAATGACATTTCAGCGAGCATCTGTTCCCACAAAACTTCTTGTTCCAATGCATAATACCACATATCAAGCTTTGTTTCTCCATCTGCTTTTTTGAAATCATTTAAAAACTCCTTTTTGTCTTTTTCATTCATTTATGACCCCATTCCAGTAACTTGAATGCAATAATATTTTATAACTTTATTTCTTTTTGTGAAAACTACAAAACAGATTAAAAGCAGACATTTAAGTGTCCAATCCAGG
>CAZXHI010000088.1:0-18110 GCA_964640555.1 uncultured Thermoplasmatales archaeon
GTGATAATTGGGGGTCCCCATTGTACGTTGTTTCCCAAAAAGGCTTTGGAAGAAACGCAGGCAGATATTAGTGTTCAGGGGGATGGTGAATTAGTAATTACTGACATTAAAAGGGCAATTGCAGGTGAAATTGCTTTTTCAGACATACCTGGGATACATTATCAAGAAAACAATGAGATTAGAAATGGGGTGCCATTAAAACTTATCAAAGATCTTGATTCTGTCTCGTTTCCGGCAAGACATCTTGTTAAAAAATACAATTATGGGAATCAATATAATCCCAAGATCAGAAAAGAGGAGTTTACTTCAATTATCACTAGCAGAGGATGCCCATTCAATTGTAAATTTTGTTCAAGGAATTCTGTTAGTATGGATACATATCGAATGCGATCGGTAAGAAGCATCCTGGAAGAGCTTAAGAAACTTCAGAACAATGGATACAAATATGTTGCTTTTGTGGATGATAGCCTTCTATCCAACAAGAAACAAATTGAAGAGCTATTTGATGGAATTATCAAAGAAAAATTAGATCTGAAATTCATTATTACTGCAGCTCGTGTTGATTCGGCAGATGAAAAATTATTCAAAAAGATGAAAAAAGCAGGAGTAACCCATATACAATATGGTTTGGAATCAGGAAATCAAGATGTGCTGGATTTCTACAATAAAAATACAACCTTGGATAAAATAAAATATGCAGTGAATCTTAGTCATAAAATAGGTTTTTTCAACATGGGTTCATTTATTTTAGGGGCGCCATTTGAAACTAAAAAACATTTCGAAAGAACTATCAATTTTGCAAAAACCCTTCCGTTGGATTCAGTTTCCTTTGTAGCCTTGAAATACATGGCTGGATCTGAATTATGGTGTAAGGCAGTCGAAGATGGAAAGATAGCTAAGGACGATTATTTGATACAAGCAGATTCCGAAAAGGACTTGGGTTTGCTTACACAGAAGGAAATTATAGAATATTGCATCAAAGCTCGTGGAGATTTTTATATGCGGCCACAATTCATGTTAAGGCTTTTCATAAAATCAATAAAGAATGATGATTTAGGATTTTTGCAATCCTATCTATCGTTATTTTTTTCAAATATAAGAGATGGGTTTAAGTTTCTTGGGGTAACTTCACGTAGAACATGATTTCGTCTATAACCTATAACAAAAGATAAAGGATCAAAAAGAAAAGTGCAGATTTTGCAATAAGTATATTTTTATTCTTTCTTTTTTCGTTATATTTATAATCATCAAGTCGATAAATCAGAATCCATCCATACTGTGATAAGAATGCAAAGAGTGAGATACAAAGAATTTTGAACCATGTGATATAATCTAAGTGCAAAGTCCCTGCTTGTACATAAAAACTACCAACGACTAAAAACATTGCGCCGAACGCCATCTGTGATTCATGATGTAGTAGCCCTTCAGCGTACAGGCTCATGATGCCACCTATTATGGCAAATATTAACACCGGCCATCCGCGCTGTATTGCAAGATAGATTGCTATTCCAAGCAAAAAGGAGGCAGATATTACAAGTAATACTTTTAATGTCTTTTTGGAAAACGTGATCCGTTTCTCAATGTCCACATGATATATATCGTGAATCGTGTGTGCTAATACCCATTGGGCAAGAAAGCCACCAATCACCGCTAGAACAATACCATCAATATAGATGGTTTTGATAATGCCAAGATCAAGAGCAACGAAAGAGCCCAAAAGCGGGAATCCAACCCCCGTAATTATAGAGGTTATCACGGTGAACGGGGCAAGCATACCTTTTTTTTCAAATTTCATTGTATCTCCTGCAATAATTTATTAGTTAATAAAAGTCATAGTCTTATGTTTGGGAAAGCAATCTCCTGCTGTTCATATTGGCACTAATGTTCCGTTCTAAAACAAGGAGAAATGGATATATCCCCAATCTTAAACTTTTGATCGCTCTTTTTACCGTGTAAGGAGTTGAATAGAATTCCATGTACATTCTTTTTACTCCCTTGTGTAATTCTTCTGGAGTCATGTTTCTGGGTTCAAAGACAACATTTTTCATGTTATATTTTGACCAATCTTTGTTTAAAATACGCCCTTCTTTCTCAATTTTAACAAATAAGGGTGTGCCTGGAAATGGAGTCAACACACTGAAATCTGCAACATCAATTTCTAACTTTTTTATGGTTCTCAGAGTATCATCAAACACCTCTTTGGTATCTGTGTCAAACCCAAATACAAAACAACCGATGGCAACCATTCCGTTATCATGAATATTTTTTACAGCTTGTTGATAATCCTTTACATTGTTTGTTTTTTTACCCATTTCATCGAGGGTTTTCTGAGAAATAGATTCAAAACCAATAAGCCAAGACACACAACCAGCCTCTTTAGATAGTTGTACAAGTTCTTTATCGTGCGCAAGCACATCTGAATTTCCGTTACAGGAAAATTTTTTGTCCAATCCTTTCATTTGTTTAAATAAAGATTTTGCGTAATCTGGTTTAATAGTAAGGGATGTATCGTAGAATGTCAGGAATTTCTGGGGCATGGATTTTATCTCTGAAATAACATCTTCAATGGGTCTGGTGTAAAAATATGAACCTCCGGGGATGTTTGTCTCGCGACAAAACTCACATTGATATGGGCATCCTCTAGTTGCTTCGATTGCACCGCTGATAACAAACCCTGGTAATTCAATATTTGTTGGAGGAATATTTGTGGATTTGCTATAGGCTATTGGCTGATAGAATGGCTTTAATTCATTTTTTTCAAAATCCTCTATTAATTTAAGCCAGTTAAGTTCCCCTGATCCTAGTAATACGCTATCTGCATGTTGTTTTGCTTCTTCTGGGATAGCAGAGGCATGCAGACCACTTAAAACAACAGGTATATTTTTTTTCCTAAATTTATCCGCAATTTCGTAAGCTCTAGGGGTTGTAGAGGTTGTAAAATTTATGTGTACTATATCATAGGGTTTATCAAAATCAATTGCAGTATATCGTTCATTTATCACGTTGACTGAATGTTTTTTTGGAGTAATGGCCGCTATTCGACGGGCATACAATGTCGGAAGAATGGAGAAAGCAGTAAGTAATGTTTTATCAAAAAATCCATATTTCGCATTCCCCATCCAAACGTTTTCAATGATTAATATATTCATTAGGTCCACTCTAATAAATGAAATATATATTTAAGTAATCTTACGTATCTCCAATATGGTCAGAAACCATGAACTCCTTCTACGATCCAGTGTTCATATCAAAAATCCTTAAAAGCTATTTGTTTGATATTGGTAGACTCAAGAGACTAAAAGGTGAAGAGTTAAGAAGATACCAGGATAAAAGCCTGAAAAAAATAGTCAAATATGCATATACTGTACCACTCTATCATGATAAATACAAAAAAGCAGGTGTTCATCCAGAAGACGTTACTGGAATTCAGGATATTAAAAAACTGCCAATAATTTCCAAGGAAGATATTAAAAATTACTATCCAACTGGGATTATATCTTCAAAAACTCGTAAAGAAAAACTTATTGAAATTTCCACTTCCGGAACGACTGGGAAATCATTATCGCTTTATGGTGATATGTATGATGCAATATTATGGCTTTTTTGGTATATTAGAATACTAAGGGAATACGGAATCAACTGGCAAAAAAACAGAATGGCCGTCATAGGAGACTTTGCACCACACACAATTGGTACAGGATATATTAAAAAAGGATTACTTTCAAATCTAAAAAATAATTTTCTTTTTAACAATATTCAATGGCTGAATACTAATGACGAACCAAAAACGATAATAAAAGAGGTTAATCGCTTCAAACCAGAGTTTATTGGCGGCTATGTTGGCATGCTTGGTCATCTCGCTTTGTTGAAAGAAAAAGGTTTTGGCGATGATATTAATCCAAGATGCATAGCAACGATAGGATCAGTACTGACTGACCCTTTGAGGAAATTATTGGAAGAAACGTTTGATGCTCGTGTATTTGAAGTCTATGGGGCTACAGAATCGGGAACAATTGCATATCAATGCAAATATGGACACTATCATGTTATGTCTGATTTGGTACATCTGGAGTTTTTAAAAGATGGCAAACCGGTTGGTTCTAAAGAGCCAGGGAGATTGATTCTCACAAAGCTATATGGTGGAGGAACGCCAGTTATTAGATATGACGCAGTTAACGACATTATTGCTCCTCTTTATGAAAAATGTGACTGCGGTATGTCAGGCGATTTGATAGATCGAATTTATGGGAGAGATGACTTATCGCTATACTTTTCTGGAGGTAGAGCACTGCTTCCATCTTCTATTTCTGAGATTCATGGTAGGATTTTGTATGGGTTAAAAACCAACAAGGTTAAGGAAACTCGAATAATTCAGCATAGCCTAACAAAAATTGAGATAAAACTTGTAATCGATAACCAACTGAGAGAAAAAGGTCCATCGGTTGAGGAAATATTCTCTATACTTAAAAATGGTTATCAGGAAAAGGTCGGTTCAGATGTTGAAATCATAGTTAGAGAAGTCGATGAAGTTAGTAAAAAAGGACCTCGCATTATCTCAAAATTGAATAGAAATAAATTTGAAATACGCAATTATATCTAGATGTGATGGTTTTTAACCGCAACATTTTTAAAATATGGAATTATATATTAACACTTGTTAATGGGGCAATAATATGAAAATAGTTCTATGCGAAGACGGGGTCTGTGACCCTCCAAAGTGTCCTGTTGTCGATGTACAAGAAAATCAAGTAACAATTGGTGAAAAAGACAACGTCTGTACATTAACAAGAGGTCAGTTTGACATATTAAAAGAGAAAATTAAAAACGGTGAAATCTAAAGGAAGGTTTTTCCTTCCCTATTCTTTAGATGGATACACGTATTAATTAGAAAATATCGAAATTCTATTTACTTTTTTCTAGGTTCAACTTTTATATCTTCTTTTATATCTGCTAACCGTTTTGCAAGTTCAATATAGTGATTGATGTCAGAACTTGCGTTAATCATCATTTTTGCGCCATCTGGGGAGCCACCACCATGCATGCAACCAGGAACGCCTGCCCCTATTGTTAGCCATTCTATAAGTCGAGCAATTTTGGCACGTGTCTCACCAGAGCAATTCGCTTTTAGATATTTCTTGAGAAGGTCACCGTATCTGGGGTCATTGATATCTTTACATGATGGCAAACACCCTGTTTCGGCAATACCGCCAGCCATGTCTTGTGTTATGCGTTTGGTATCATATGGAAGTCTTGCAACATGTACCTTATTTACATTTGAGAGCAACGCATCTGGAATCCATACGCCTGAGGGGTGCTTTCGACCAAGAGCACCTGCAGCTACACCAATGCCAAAGGTTGTCTCATTGTTTATGATCATCTGTGTTATTTTTTCCCTAAATACCTTTTCGGAGATGCCATTTGCTCTTGCCATAAGTGCTGCGGCGCCTATCATAAGATCTCCTTGGCCAGCTACACATCCACCTATTGCTGCCCGGTATGGTTTTATAAAATTCATAACTGCCTTGAGCGCAAAGGAAAACTCTTTGCACATAAACACTCTTTCCTTTGGAACAAAGACATCTTCAAATAATAGATATGCCTGGGTTATACCACCGATGTCAACAGGAACATCAAATCCTTCCTCTTGTTCCCGCGTATCACTCGGTCGTCTCGTTTCGACAATAGTTAGATTTTCAATATCTCGAGGAATGACAAATGAGACAGCATAATCTTTATCTGCCTCCTTGTATCCAGTACCAGGCATTATAAAAATCTCATTTGCAGCTGCAACACCGCAAATCATTACTTTTGCTCCTCTGACGACGATGCCATCTTTTCTTTCTTCAATCACATGCAGACTCATGTCTGGATCCTTTTGCATGGTTGGAGATTTGGAACGATCACCCTTCGGATCGGTTAATGCACCAGAAATGGCGATATCTCGTTTTTGAGCATCCTCCAACCACTTTTTGATCCTTTTATGATAATCTGTTCCCAGTTCTTTGTCCATGTCGTAGGTTGCTGCCCACATGGCGTTAATAGCATTGAAACCAGCACATCTACCTCCAGTACAAGTGCCTGTAAGGTTAAACATAAGGCGCTTCATACGTACGTTTGCTATCATGTCATCAGCGCTGCCAATGATGGAGAGATAACGTGATACCCTTTCACCAGTTAGATTTGATTTAGTTGTTATAATATCTTTATACTCATCATTCTGCGCAGCATCAAATATCTGGGCATGACCTTCAACAGTTCTCTTTGTAGCAGAGTGAGTTGTGACATCCTCTATTAGTTCACCGAACTTGTAGATATTTGAATTCATTTTCTTTAGGCTTTGCTTGTATTCTTTAGAAGTCTTCATAACTTATTCCTCCTCTTTCATTTTAAATTCCCATTTTGGTAAAGTTAACTTATTGTAAATATCTTGGATATCCAAACTTTTTTAAGAAATTTTTTTTGAATACAACGGATGTGAATTATATACTGGTATTTAACTTTTTAATTTTTCAAATTTTTATCGAAGTTTTTCTCCTGATTTTATAGGGTTTCAAGCCTTATAAATCGATGAAAGAATCGGCAAAAAAAAATCTCTCTGGTACAACAACCTATCTATGTTTGTTCACTGGTGGAGGAAGGGGGCAATGTTAAAAGGGCGGGCGGGCGGCCCGCCCTTGAACAAGCGCCTTCACAAAACAAAGATGTTGCAGTAGATCCTGATGAATTGTTTCATCTTAATGGACGGTGGAAAACTTGGGAAGAACAACTGGAAGAATGGACATATCGAGATAATATTGACGAGCATCTACCGTTTTATAATACTGGGCTTGTCTTCAATATAGAATAATTAACACAAGTTGATTATGATGTAAATTAGGGAAATTATCATTTTAAATTATTCAAGATAAGCTAAAATAATCAATATTAAAAATAAGGCCAAAGTGAATTTGGAAAAATTATTTTTGAGATATTGATATTCATTTTTTATTGAATACAGAGTTTTTATTTCAATATCAACATCATTAATTTTTGATTTTTCTCTTCAATAATATCTGAAAACCATTTTCTGATCATAATAAATCATTTTTCTTTGAAACAACAAGATTCTTTAAGGCATTATTATAAAAAGAACAGGATTCCAATAAATAGTATTTATCTTTAGGCAATATGGTCTGGAGAGCACCTCGCCTCATGAATTCAAAATAGTTTTTACGATGGGACGACGTTGCAAGAGATTCAATAAATTTTATGAACATAGTTGCTAGCCTACCTGTAATATATCTGCCATAATCATAATCTGTGATGATAATGATACCATGTTTTTTAGTGACTCTTTTTGCCTCTTCAACAATATTTGTTATCGTTTTTTTATCATTTGGATGAAGCACCAAAGTGATGATTGCACAATCAAATGTTTGATCAAGGAAGATAGGTTTAGTAATATCACTAAGGATAAAGGTTGCTCTATGGGTATTTTTCCGCATTGCTACCTGTATCATGTTTTTCGAATTGTCCACGCCAACAACTTCAAAACCATGTTGCGAGAGGATTCTGCATTGGGAACCTGTTCCACATCCTAAATCAATGATGTTTTTACAACCATGTTTTGAAATAATCTCTAGATTCTTCAAGCGAATCGGTTTTAACACCTCACTAAAAAAGAAATCATAGTAACTTGCGAATCTACCTTCAATAGCAACATCCATATTGTTTCATATCAATTCAGTATTATTAACAGATTTCGCATTTTTTTCTAAAGAATTATTGGAACACACTACACAAAAAATTCTCTGAGAGATAACGTTTTTTAAACTTAACCTCGTTTTCACTGGTAAAATAATCTAATTTTTCTACTTTTGACTAAAATTCAGATATAAGTTGGCAAAAATAATTATATTATGTCATTAATATATTATATTTATAGTTCTTTAGTAATATAGTTATATGTGGAATTGGAATGAAAAATCAAAAAATCACTGATCTGATTACTGGAATTCCAAGATTATTCAGGGTTGAACTGGCAATTTTTGGAATGATATGTGTACTGATTGGAGGCATTATTGATGGATTTGATTATCTAAATGAAAAGCTTATAATTGCCATGATTGCTGTTTTTTTTATAACATCAGGAAGTATGGGACTTAACGATTATTTTGATAGAGATATAGACAAAAAGGCTCATCCAGATAGGCCAATCCCATCTGGAAAAATAACACCTATGCAAGGTCTCACTTTTTCAATAATTTTATTCTCCGTTAGTTTAATCCTGTCAGTTTTTATAAATACATTATGTTTAATCATTGCTGTAATTACTATTGATCTTCTAATACTTTATGAAACAATATTAAAAAATCAAGTTATAGTTGGAAACATGGTCGTTGCATTCATTATTGCAATATCATTTATCTATGGTGGGGCATCTGTAGGAAGACCCGGAGTGTCACTTGATTTTACTGCCCTAGCGTTTTTTCTGATGCTTGGAAGAGAGATATTGATGGATGTTACAGATATGGAAGGCGATAAACTAAATCGATATACATTACCCATGAGGATAGGAGGAAGAAATGCAACTTATATTGGTTGTTTATTTCTCTTTATATCTGTATTATTTCTTTTTTTACCTGGCTTGATAGGGATTTTTCCTAAATATTATTTAATTCTTATATTACCAGTTCAAGCAATACTTATTTATTCAATAATACTTCCTTTGATTAAAACAGAAAATACAGGAAGGTCAGCAGATCTCTTATTGATTGCCATAGCAATGGGACTACCCGTCTTTGTGTTCAGTATTATTTTTTAGTTTGTTTTAGGTTTTTGTTTAGGCATAATATAGGTAAGGGTTAGTTGAATATAATGTTAATATTTAGCATGGTTAAACAATTGTAAAATTAAAGAGCATGTTTATTAACAACTAATAGTTTCATTTTCAGAGGTGAGGAATAAAATGAATAATAAATTTTTACAATTATTACAAATTGGAAACATAATCGCTGTCATTATAACTATTATTGTAAATGGATTAGCAAATATATTACCAATAGGCGGTAAAAATACAGCAGAACTATCAGATAATATTCCTAATTTATTTGTACCTGCAGGCATTACTTTTGCAATCTGGGGAATAATATATGTTTTAACTATATTGTTTGCTATCTATCTAGCAAAAGATTTGTTTAAAAATGAAAAAACAACAACACCTTTTCTAGAGAAAATAAGCTATTTTTTCATATTGACAAGTATAGCAAATATCATATGGATATTTTTATGGCATTATGAACAGGTGTTATTATCATTATTAGCAATGCTAATACTATTTGCTTCATTGCTTCTTATGTATCTAAGACTTAATATTGGTAAAGAGGAAGTGTCATTAAAAGAAAGAATATTCATACATGTTCCCATCAGTGTATATATTGGATGGATAACAGTTGCAACCATTGCGAATGTAACAGCGGTACTTGTTACTATTGGTTGGAATGGTTTTGGAATTAGTGAAGAAATATGGACAATGCTGGTAATAATTGTTGCAGCAATAATTACAATTTTAATGCTTATTAAACGAAAAGACTATGCTTATAGCGCTGTAATAATCTGGGCTTTAATTGGAATATACCTTAAAAGAATTGCAGATGATCAGATTTATGGGGTGCAAATTCAGATTGCATATACTGCAGTAATTGCAATTGTTATTATATTAATCGTGGCTGCAATAACACATTTGTCACCATATCTAAAAATTGCAAAGAGAGACTGATTGTCACATTAGACAAAATTCTTAACCTTCATTAATTCACTTGTAGCATTATTACTTGCTTATTATGATGGAGATGGTTAGAATGATTGATTCCCTCAGTAAAATGCAGTAAAATTTATATTATTATAAGACATTCAAAATTTTATAATTTCTGTTTTTTGATGACAGTAACAAAGCAGGGGGGAAAAGAAACGAATAAGAAGTCACCTTATTTGGTAGCAATTTATCTAAGTTTCATTTTATTTTTAGTATCATTTTCAGGATGTATTCAAGAAGAGCAAGACCCAGGATTTCAAGACCTTCAGCCCTAAGCTTTCTTGGACCAATCTTACATACTTCCAGATTGGAAAGACGGAGAATATCATGATTGTTCTGCCACCACGGAACTGTTGGATGAGTTTAATGATAAATACCCTGATTTAGTTAGATTTTAAAATTTTCAGATCATTTGTATATTTGGGAAGTTGTGTTCTCATCAAAAATTAATGCATTGACTAGTTTAAATACTTATTTTTTTACACTACGTTTACTCAGCGTAAATTCCCACTCACACCATAAATCATCTTGGTGTTTGTCAGGTGGACAAACATTACATTTCACTTCAATATTAGGATTAAATTCTTTTGCAAAGGCTTTTAGAAAACCCCATCTTACAGGTTTGCAAGCAAATTCACTTAAGCCCTTTTTTATCCGTGTATTTTGAACACGACAACTTACATTTCTAACAAATGCTCTTTCTTTTTCAACAACAATTTCTTTGTCATCAAGATCTAATGTCCAGCCTGAGAGTCGGAGTCCTTTGATCATGGAATGAATATCATTGCCTGAGATATCAAAAAGTTTTTTTAACTTACGAGCTTCAATCTTACCCATAACCTCCCAGACCTTTCTGTCTATTTCTGTTGCAGCTTCGGTACCCCACTTTTCTTCGATACCAAGATAATACAATCCGTCTACAGCCCACATGTCTCTTAGATGCATGAAAATAAAATCCGCCATCTTTTCCTTGGGGATTTCTGAAATTAATTTTCTATCTTCTTCTCTGTCCATATCTATCTCCCCCATCAAAACCATTTACTCTCATTAAAAGAAAGGATAAAAATGGGTTTCTAACCCATCTTCTCTTTAACTGCGTTTGTCAATTTAGGAAGAACCTCGTAGAGATCCCCTACGATGCCATAGTCAGCAGACTTGAAAATCAACGCCTCAGGGTCCTTATTTATTGCTACGATAACCCCAGAATCACGCATGCCTGCTATATGTTGTATTTGTCCAGATATGCCAGCAGCGATATACAGTTTAGGTTTTACTTTATGACCGGAAAGACCTATCCAATGCTCCTCGGCCAACCATTTCAAATCGGCTGCAATTGGGCGAGAACAGCCAACTGTTCTACCCTTTAGAATTTCTGCCAGATCATTAACTAGTTTTATATCGTCTTTATTTTTGAATCCACGTCCACAAGATACAATGATTTCCGCATCTTCGACATTCACACCTTCAGATTTCATCTCCTGAATTTTCAGTATCTTAGAAGCTGATTTTTCTACATCAAACTTCTTTTTGACAACATCCCCTGTGCGTTTATCGTCCTTTGGTAATGGGTCAAAAACCTTTGAAGGTATAGTTGCAATTTGTGGCTTAGAGTTAAACTGTTCCACAGCAACAGCGTTACCACTGTAGACAATCCGTTCGGTAGTAAGTTTCTTATCCTTCAAATAAAGATCCGTACAATCTGTAACACAGCCCGTATTTAATCTGCCTGCCAGACGCGGAGCCAATTCCTTGCCATTTTTATTAGAGCCAATTAAGACTGTCTCGGCTCCTGTTTTCTTAACTACGTTTTCCAAAAGCTCGGTATATTCCTCTACTTTGAACGATTCGATGTCTGTTTCTGCAACAAATACCTTATCAGCGCCATGAGCAATATATTCTTTAGCAAGTGTGTCATCGTTCTTTCCAATCACTACCGCAGTAAGTTTTTTGCCCAGTTCTTTTGCAAGTTCACTTCCCTTAGACAGCATCTCTAAAGTTAGTTTTTTATCATCAGAAAATACTAGAACCATTTTCTATCACCTCAATACTCCTTCTTTAGCAAGACTATCAACCAGATTCTTCACAGATTCGTCAACATCATCCTTGTAGATAATGTTCTTTCTTTCCATAGAAACTCCATTCAGTTCAACCGCATCAATCTTGGGATTTAACCCATCTGCTAGTGATTCAACGGTCCAGTCATTGATGGGTTTGTTGGCTGCACCGAGAATCTGCATGAGACTTGGCAATCGAGGTTCATTAATTTCCTTTGTAACTGTAATGAGTACAGGGTAAGAAGATTCGGTCGTCACAGATTTATCACCCATATTGCGGTCAGCAGTGATCTTATCCTTTTCGGCATTAACACTTTGAGCGTATGTAATCTGCGGAATGTCAAGCATACCTGCGAGTCTTGGTCCAATTTGTCCAGAAAATAAATCAATGGATGCCTCGCCACAAAGTATGATATCGTATTCCCCAATCTTCTTTATGGCCTCTGTCAGTAAAGTAGATACAACATGATAATCGTATTTATCTGGATATGGGACCAAAATTCCTTCATCAGCACCCATGGCAAGCAGCTCTTTTATCCTTTCTTTGGCATCGGCCGGTCCAACAGTTAAAACCGTTATCTTGCCACCATGTTTATCCTTGATTTTTATAGCTTCTTCCATTGCGTTTTTATCAATGTCACTTATCTTCTGCGGTACGCCCTGCAAAATCGGCTTTTTTGTACTGGAGTCAATCTTCATCTCAGAAACGTCCACAACCTGTTTTGCACAAACAATTATATTCATAGCCATCTGATCTCCTTATATTCCCTTCTTTTCTTTTTCTAATTCTCTTAGAATCTTCCTCTTTATTTTACCACTCTGGGTCTTGGGAAGCTCCTCAACAAACTCTATTTCTCGGGGATACTTGTAAGGGGCAGCAACACTCTTGGCATGATTCTGAATGTCCTTTACAAGTTCATCCGATGCTTTAGTTTTATCATGAAGAATAACAAATGCTTTGACAATCACACCACGGATGTCATCTGGGCTAGCTACAACTGCACATTCTAGCACGTCTGGGTAAGAAATTATTGCTGATTCAACTTCAAAAGGAGAAATACGATATCCACTTGCCATTATAAGATCGTCATCTCTTCCGCTAAACCAGAAATATCCATCCTCGTCTTGATATAGTACATCACCGCTTAGAAACCACTCATTTCTAAAGCTATTAGAAGTTTTCTCAGGTTTATTCCAATACTCCTTGAATAGGCCTGGATCGGTTTTTTTAATGCCAAGTACTCCAGGTTCACCGGGTGGCAGAGGATTTCCATCTTCACCAATGACTGCACAAATATGACCTGGTTGAGGGCGACCACATGAGCCAGGTTTGATGTTCATATCTCTCAAATTTGAGAGGTAAACCATGATCTCTGTCATGCCAATACCGTCATATATGTCAAGACCTAACATTTTCTTCCATTTCTTGATCACTTCTGGATTTAAAGGTTCACCTGCAGAAATACAATGTTTTAATGAGGAAAGGTCATATTTCTTTTCAGCATCTTTTACAGTGACAAACATACGATAGGCAGTTGGGACAGATGCAAGGTTCGTAATCTTGTATCTTTCTATCAGTTTATACCAACGCTCAGCGTTAAATTTCCCATCATAAACAAACGTAGTAACTCCCCATCTCCATGGATAAAGAAAACCGTTGCCAAGTGGAAAAATCCAGTTAAGATCGCCAGTATGGCCAATAATGTCGTTCTCATCCGCATTCTGCCAATAAAGTACGCTGGGATCATTGCCTGGAACCCAACGATGCAAATGCACGGCGCCCTTTGGATTGCCAGTCGTTCCAGAAGTGTAACAGAAAAATGCCATGTCAGAGCTACTAGTGTCTTCTAATTCCAGAGATTCTAAAGACCCTTCCATAAGATTAACGTATGAAAGTTCGCCATCTTTTGGATTATCTACGACTATTATGTGTTTAAGTGTTGGACATTTGTCCTTTATTTTGTTAACATTTCCCACATATTTGGAAGTTGTAATCACTGCTTTGGAACTACTATCATTAATCCGATATTCTATCTCATGCGCCCGAAACATCACACTGGATGGAATGGGCACAGCACCAATCTTAACACCACCAATAAACGAAATCTGAAATTCAGGAATATTTGGGAGACGGATGAGAAAACGATCTCCCTTTTTAAAACCAAGATTCTTTAAAACGTTACCAAACTTGTTTGAAATAATTTTCATCTCCCCAAAGGTAAATTTCTTGGAGTTTCCTTTGGAATCTTCCCAAAATAATGCTATTTTGTTTTTATTTTTTCCTTCAGCATGCTTGTCAACGATATCATATCCGATATTGTATTTCTCAGGTATGTCCCACTTCCAATTACCAAATTCTTTTTTGTAAATAAACTTCCCCATGAATCCTCTCCCATGTCTTGTTATCTAAGGAGGCTTCCAGCTATAACCATTTTCTGTACTTCAGAAGTACCCTCATAAATCTCAGTTATTTTCGCATCTCTAAATAGCCGCTCAACAGTATATTCTTTGGTGTAACCATATCCACCGTGAATTTGCACGGCCTTAATTGCAGCATCCATTGCAGTTTCAGATGCAAAAAGCTTGGCCATTGCAGCTTCCTTGGAGAAACGCCCTCCCTTGTCCTTTGCATATGCCGCATTATAGAGGAGATATCGAGCAGCTTCTATGCTTGTAGCCATCTCAGCAATCATCCATTGAATTGCTTGGAATTTTGCAATAGGTCTTCCAAACTGTTGACGCTGTTTTGAATATTCAATACTTTCATCGAGTGCCGCCTGAGCAATTCCTACTGCTTGTGCAGCAATGCCAATTCTTCCACCATCTAGAGTACTTAACGCAATTTTGAATCCATCACCTTCTTTTCCCAGAAGATTTTCTTTTGGAACCTCCATCTCTTCAAAAATAAGTTCAGAAACCAAGTTTGCATTGATGCCCATTTTATCAAAGATGCTGCCAACCTTAAATCCCTTCATAGTATTTTCAACAATAAACGTGCTAATTCCTTTTGTCCCTGCACTTTTGTCTGTCACTGCAAAAACAATTATGATACCAGCTTTAGGTCCACTTGTAATAAAAGTTTTGTCACCATTTATAATGTATTTATTACCTTTAATCTTGGCAGTTGTCTGCATGGCTCCAAGATCGGAACCTGCATTAGGCTCTGTACCAGCAAAAGCACCGATTTTTTCTCCTTTAGCAAGAATGGGTAGATATTTCTTTTTTTGCTCCTCAGTACCATATTTCATTATGGGATAAGAAACGAGAGAGTTATGTACAGAGGTTATAACGCCTGTCGATGCACATTTTCTTGATATCTCCTCAATGACTGTTGCGTAGCTGATCGTATCAAGTGCAGCTCCGCCATATTCAGTTGGAATAAATATTCCTAAAAGTCCAAGTTTCGCCATTTTTTCAAGTGTTTTAGTTGGGAATTCCCCCGTTTCGTCAAGTTCCGCAGCTATTGGTCCTACTTCTTTCTCAGCGAACTCTCGCACCATCTTCTGTATCATTTTTTGTTGATCGTTTAACTCTAATTGCATGGGGGGCCGAATAAAATTCGAAAACATAAAGGTTGCGGTATACTTGCTTATAATGTAAACAGGAGAAATGAAAAGAGATAATGGGTGATTAAATTATAGTAGGTTACGGCAATTAACTTTATTCTAATTACCGATAGCAGTGGGTCATCTCATTTTTGTTTACGGTTTTTTTCGACTTTTTGCCGTATTTCTGCCCATTCATCCTGATTTTCTTGTTTCCATTTACTAAGGTCTAAAATCTGTCCTTCACCTTCTGTTGGTGACTTAAGTTTGTCATTTTGATAGTATGGCTTATTGAATCTTTGTAGTGTTGTTATTGGGATATTTTGTTTATCGCTGTTTTCATATCTGGTGTTTTTTTCTTTTGTTGGTAAAATCAGTTTTCCATTCTTGAATCTTGCACGTCCTACTATTTTAGTACTGTCCATGCGATATCATCTACCTATTGATGCGGTTTGTTGTCTTTGTATCATTAGTAGTAAACATAAATCTTTCTGTGATGTGGCAGACAGGGGAAATTTCAATAAAAGAAAGAGATATAATAACCTTTATAATTAGGTGTACAACAATATGACATTAGAGAAAGGTCTTATTCACATATACACGGGTAACGGCAAAGGAAAAACTACTGCTGCGATTGGACTGGGGATTAGGGCAACGGGCAATGGTCTTAAGGTCTATATGATTCAGTTTATGAAAGGAAGGCGATACAGTGAGATAGATGCTCTGGAGGTCATTCCAAATTTTACTGTTTTTCAATCCGGTAGGGATGAATTTGTTTCAAAAGAAAATCCTGAGCAGATTGATATTGATCTTGCTAGAAAGGGTTTTGAACACGCAAAAAAAATAATAAATGAAGGAAAACATGATTTGGTTATTTTAGATGAAATAAATGTTGCTGTCGATTTTAATCTAATTCCGCTAGAAGATGTGTTAAAACTTCTTGAGGAAAAACCAGAAAAAGTCGAACTTGTGTTGACAGGTCGCTATGCTGATCCAGAAATGGTGAGACAAGCTGATCTTGTTAGCGAGATATTGGAAATTAAACATCCTTATCAAGAGGGTGTACAGAGTAGAAAGGGGATAGATTGGTAATTGGGGGGCATTGGTGTGTTTAAAAAAGAGAAATTAGGCCAGATAAAAGAGAAAAGAACCGATTGGGAGAAAAATTGCTATTCAGATATGATAAAGAATCATCCAGAGAGAAAGAGTAAGTTTGAAAATTTATCTGGTACTGAAATTAAGAGCATTTACACTCCAGAAGATATTGCAAATTTGGATTATAATAATGTAGGTTTTCCGGGTGTTTATCCTTTTCTTCGGGGTGTTCATTCGACAATGTATCGTGGTCGTCTGTGGACTATGCGTCAGTTCGCTGGTTTTGGTAGTGCAGAGGAGACCAATGAACGTTACAAGTACTTGCTGGAGCATGGTGAGACGGGTCTTAGTGTAGCTTTTGATTATCCGACGTTGTATGGTTATGATACGGATCATCCGCTTGCTCGTGGTGAGTTTGGCAAGTGTGGTGTTGCCATTTCGTCTCTTAAGGATATGGAGATTTTGTTCAGTGACATTCCTGTTGATAATATTACTACTTCCATGACAATTAATGGACCTGCTGCGATAGTATGGGCTATGTATATTGCTAATGCTGAAAACCGTGGTATTAGTAATGATGTGATAGGTGGGACGATTCAGAATGATATCCTAAAGGAATATATTGCCCAGAAATCCTATATCTTTCCACCTGAACCTTCAATGCGTCTTATTGTTGATACGTTTGAATATGGTTTTAAAAAAATACCGCGATGGAATACCATAAGCATCAGTGGTTATCACATTAGAGAAGCAGGTTCAACTGCTATTCAAGAACTTGCATTTACTCTCGGGGATGGTCTTGAATATGTGAAGGCTGCCATGAATCGGGGTCTTGAGATAGATAAATTTGCACCAAGACTTAGTTTCTTTTTTAATTCACATAACGATTTTTTTGAGGAGATCGCGAAGTATCGTGCTGCCCGTAGAATTTGGGCAAAAGAACTCAAGAAATTAGGCGCTAAGAAAACCCGTTCACTTTTGATGCGTTTTCACACACAGACTGCCGGATGTTCCCTTACTGCTCAACAACCTGAAATCAATATTGTTCGTGTGACAATGCAAGCTCTTGCTGCAGTTCTTGGTGGTACACAGTCTTTGCATACAAATTCAATGGATGAAGCACTTGCGCTTCCATCTGAAAAGGCAGTGAGAATTGCCCTTAGAACACAGCAGATTATAGCCGAGGAGAGTGGGGTTACTGATACAATTGATCCTTTGGGTGGTTCCTATTATATTGAATGGCTTACCGATAAGATGGAAGAAGAAACCTACCGCTACTTTGATAAGGTTGAGAAATTCGGTGGTGTCATACCTGCGATTGAGAAGGGTTTTTTCCAACGTGAAATAGCTGAAAGTGCATATAGGTATCAAAAGGAGATTGATGAAAATAAACGTATTGTTGTTGGTGTTAATGATTATAAGACGGATGAGGGGCTCTCTATTCCTATTCTTAGGATGGATAAAAAAGGAGAACGACGTCAAATTAACAGGTTAAAGAAACTTCGTAAGGACCGGAATCAATCAAAGTTTGATAGGAATCTTAAACGTCTTAAGAAAGCGGCCGAGGGAGATGAAAATCTTATGCCATATATCCTTGACTGTGTTCATGGCTATGCTACACTT
>CAZXHI010000089.1:0-2258 GCA_964640555.1 uncultured Thermoplasmatales archaeon
ACGATTACCAAAAGAAACATACACACCAATCATAACAACAGAAATACAATTGAGAAAAAGAGAACCTGCAATTGATATGAGAAGGATCAGAGCACCCAAACCAAGAAGAATAGCCGAGTCACTGTAAGTGAAAACCTTACACATCTTTTTTCACCCGATTCCGAATATCATCCACTCTTTTTTTACAATATTCTCTATATAACCTATGATACAATTTAGGATAATTTTTTTCTAACCATATAATAAAATCCTCTTTAATTAGAAATTCTTGCAATGTATCCAATTTCACCATTTTCATACCACATCCTCAAAAGTATCTTCACCGTGACCGTTACCATTTGTTAGAGGTGGATTGTTCAGGAGAAAAAGAGTATTCATAGCTTGTTCCAAACTAATATTGCAGGTGAGGTGACGTTCAATCCGTACAGCACCAATAGTTTCCTTATAATAAATCTTTGACCAATCATTCATAAACTTATGGAGAGTAATAGAAGAAATACCATCCATGCGTAAATCCTGGTAGTCTTTAGCTACGCCAATCTGACGGACCGACACATTTCTCAAACTAGAGAAAGTAAACACACGTTCAAGGAAACCGTTAAGATAACTACAAAGACGTACCATGTCAGGATAAGCAAGAGGCATATCACTACAGTTAACAAAAACTTCTATCAAACCATCAATATGAATAGTGATTTTTACCCATCTACCTTCAAAAGGAACATCCCTAAAAAATCTATTATTAGTGGTTTCCTTGAACCGCATTGTTTTAAACCAGTTTAATAAATCGTCAGCAAAAGTGTTATTTTGGGATGGGATACCCTCTATCCTATTTTGATATATTTGTTTTGACCGGCATTCAAGTTTTAGGCCATGAACAGTAATTGGTGGGTTTTCAAGATAGTTTAAGGTAGCAGGCGTTATTTTTAGACTGTAATATCCCCTGCGGTGCTTGTCAATGTCTCCTCTCCTTAGACTGCGATTTAGTTCGGTTGTGATTTTTTGTATTTCTTTTCCACGTTTTTTCTTTATATAATCTTTTGGTTTCCCCTTAAAAAGTATTCGATCTAAGACGGTTGCTGTGTATTGACAACGTGGATCTTTTTGCATTATTTCAAGTATTTTTTTGTTAAGACTTTTTTCAGGCAGAAATAACACCCCACCGCCTTGTCAATAATAACACTTTTGATGTTATTTTGATGTTATTTTCGTTGTGTTTTAGTATAAATAGTTTGAGGGAGGATGGGAAGGATAGATGAGAATTGGGGTAAACATCTATCCCTGCCATGTGAACCAACAGGAAACATAGACTAAAAAGGGGGGATGGGATGCTGTTCAAAAAATTCCCTTTTGTTCCCCTGTTGGTGTCACTCTTAACATTGGAAGTAAGACTGGGAAAAAACTTCGGAGGCGAAGAGAAAAAACCAGTCTTACAGTGTATCGAGTGAATCTTATTCATTGGTTGCTCGCCTCTATTGCTTTTAGATTTACAATGGCCCCTATGAAAATGTTACAAAGACCAATAACAAAATAAAACATATCCAAGGTTATTGCAGCGAACCCTGCAAGAACACCACCGATACTAACCTGAAGATAAGATAACAAAAATAATAGTTTAGGACGGGGTTTCATTCTAAAAGCCTCCATAGACTATTCGTATGCATGCTCCCTCTATGATCTGGTTCTGGTTTACCATCATATGTTACTATGTTGTACCCATACCTATTTATCAGATCATTACGTCTACCATTCACACTACTTTTTGGTAAAGGAGTACCCTTTCTGAATAACTCTTTAACAATCCCTTTATCAGTAATTCCTTCTGGGTGTTCACGTAAAACCTCTAAAACCCAAGCACATGTTACTGCCCCCCGTTGTTTCAACTCAGTTACACCATTATATAACATATGATAATTTAAATCTCGAACGACTTTACTCATACCCACAGATTCGGGTTTATTCCATTTTTCTAATGGATCATCAAGACCTGTTTGTACCATCTTTTTCCCCACCACCAAAATATCTTAACGCCTGGTTCTCACACTCAGGGTTTTGAATAGGACTGCCACATTTTGAACAGTGACAAACCTGTTCTGATTCCTCACTCAAAAAAATACCCCCATAGGCATATCGGAGGTGTATGGATGTGAAGAACAATTTAAGGAAGGTGATATTTCAAAATCAGGAGAGATAAAGAAATAACTTTGTCCATACACCTTTTCCGTGCCAATATTATTAAACATCTACCTACCTCTTTT
>CAZXHI010000090.1:0-1894 GCA_964640555.1 uncultured Thermoplasmatales archaeon
GTAAAAAGCAACTAAAGTTAGGGCGTTATACCCCAACCTATCACGCCGTCCGCCGGACTCGAACCGGCGACCGCTCGGTTAACAGCCGAGTGCTCCACCAACTGAGCTAGGACGGCAATCAAATGGTCATAATTAGCACAACAGAATAGGATATTGTATTAAAAGATTACCTGTTGAATTATAATTTTCCGTCCAATCTTAATTGTCTCATATTACTTTCAACAGACCTGTAAACCGTAGCATGTTTACTACCACTTAAAAGTTTATCAATTGCTCTTTTTGCTATATCCATACTCACAAAATCGGCGATAATGGAAACCGTATGACCATATACAGATATGTACGAATCAGTTAATTCCTCAAGGACGCGCTTAGTCTTGCCTTCAGTGCCAATGATTCTACTTTTTAACCTTCTAACCTGTGATTCTTTTTTACTTACATAATCATGAATATCAAAAATGAATAAATCGGTATTATCATTCAGCAATTTCATAGCATACTCTGGAGAAAAACCTCTGCCTATAGCAAGTATGATGCTTTCCAGTTTCAAAACTCGTAGTGGATCGTCTACATTGTGATCATAAATAGCTATTTCTCCTATTCTGGAATCAATTTCAAGGTAAACTCCTGATTTATCCTCTAAATCTCTCTTTGTTTCTCCATTGTGTCCTATCACCACTGCAATTCGTTCCATTGGTATTTTTACATATCTCGTCTCAATCACCGCCATGGTTTATTTCTTTGTAACATTCTTATATATTTCTATTTCATCTGCTTTTATATCATATTTTTTAAAGAATTGTGCGATGTTATGGATATCTCTTTTTAGGAATTCATGTGCCTGAGGATGTTCTAGTAATACGCCCTGTCCAAGGTCTATTATATATGGCTGATCCTTATGCATCAATATATTAAATGCACTCAGATCACCATGCACCAAATTTGCTTTTTTGTACATCCGCGAGATAAAATTAATTAATGTAGAAAATATGCTTTCAGGGTTTTCTAATTTGACGTCTCTTAACATGGGAGCAGCTCCTTTAGAATCTCCGATATACTCCATTACTAAAATGTTGTTTATCTTGGTAATCGGTTTAGGTGCTTTTACTTTTGCTTCACGTAGTCTCTCAAGATTTTTAAATTCTTTTTTTGTCCATAGAAATACTATATCTCTTCGGTTTTTATTCATTGATTGAAAACGCGGATCTCCGATTATGTAGTTTGATATATGTTTAAATGTTGATGTCGAGGTGCGATATATTTTTATGGCCACATATTCTTTATCTGGGGTTACCCCTCGAAACACGTTACCCTCCTTGCCTGTAGAAATTGGAAAATCTAGGATATCGATTATTCTATTAGAAATTAATTTTTCTAAACTAAGTAACGTGGATTTGTCAAAAACCTCATCAAGTGTTTTTCTGTCGGTGCCTATCCTATCAATAAGGGCCTGCATCTCTCTATCTAATCTTTTAGTCACTTTTTTATCTAAAAAACGGTCAGAATACATCAATTTCCTCTGGAAGTAGTTTTCTTCTACTAAGTACTATGGATTGAGTTCGCCTATATCTAAATACTATGTCTGCTTTTTCATCCTGTATATCCCACGGTTTTATAATCACCAGATCGCCGGCTCTTACACGTTGCCTTCTTTTCATTCTTCCGGGTATACGTGCCATACGTGATTTTCCATCTGCACAGATGACATTCATTCTTGATCCACCTAGTAACCTGTCCGCTATAGCAAACATTTCGTTTTTATGTTTCTTGGGCAAGGGCAGTCTTATGTATTCTTCGGAGGGTTCTTCTTTTTTGTACACGACATCACAAACTCTTAATTTAATACAACCATTTGTATTATTAAATCTTTACTATAAATTCAGTTTTTTGGAAA
>CAZXHI010000091.1:0-8235 GCA_964640555.1 uncultured Thermoplasmatales archaeon
ACATGGAATCTAAAGACTTCTTACTATCAATCTTCTGTACTATACTATTGTTAAATATTTCTTTGATAAGTAGTAATGTTATATCTGAAAATGAGAAAACAGGTCAGGAAGTATCCATTACCATTGGCCCATATCCTCAAAATACTGATCTAGATTCAGCGTATATTATTTGGCAGACAAATATAACAACGGTGAACAACAGTGTTCATTTTGGATTTAATCCTGATTGTGATAATATAATCTATGAAAACATCAATGCAGAGCTTCATAAGATAGAATTAGATGAACTTAAACCTTCAACAAAATATTATTACAAGGTTATATCAGATGAAATTGAAAGCGATGTTTACATGTTTCATACATCATTTGAAGAGAATGAATCTATTAAATTCATTACATATGGTGATACAAGAGGAGTATGGGATAATTGGAGGAATGCAGCTATCGTTGCACAAGCAATTGAAAAGGAACAAGCATATTTTGCCTTACATACGGGGGATTTTGTTAAAAATGGTTTAATCAATAGCCAATGGGTTGATTTCTTTTCTATTTCAAACTTTACTCATAATTGCACCATATATCCTGTTTTAGGTAATCATGAATACTATGGCGATTCATATTTTCAATATTTTACAATTCCCGGTAATGGCTACTGGTATTCATTTGATAACGGCCCGATCCATTTCATTGGTCTTGATTCAAACAAAAAAAATTTATATAATCCATACCAAATATTTTGGCTATTTAAAGATCTGATGTCAAATGATAAACCATATATAATTGTATTTTTTCACCATCCGCCATATAGCTCAGGCAACCATGGAAGCACAAATCTCATTCGTTTGCTATGGGTACCGCTATTTTTGATTTTTAATGTAGATATTATTTTTAATGGACATGATCATGATTATGAAAGAGGAAAAGTGAATGATGTTAATTTTATAGTAACTGGCGGAGGTGGAGCACCTCTTTATAATGTAGAAGGAAACTGGTGGACAATATACTCCGAAAAAACGCACCATTATTGTTTGATCACAGCAAATCAATCACAATTAAGCTTTCAAGCAATAAAACCAGATGGAAGCATTATAGATTCTTTTATTATTTAAAATCAAGTTTTACAATCTATTGGCAATCTGTACTAACATTTTGCTTTTCGATCCTTTCTTATCAACCAACAATCTTCCTTCTTTTTTCCAGTGTTTCGAGGGATGAGCACAGTTTTTTTCCAAAACAGGATGTAATCCAAGGGATTTTGCAGCTTTGGCAATATTTTCTAAAGATGGTTTTTCAACGGCATGTTTTTTGGGAACCTTTCTACCACCAAGTTTAGAAACAGATTTATCAAAATAGACAGGCCAGACGACGTATTTGTCTTCATCTCTGGAAACCATACATTACCACAACTTTATCCAGATATTAATACTGCATTTATGGCACCGCTCTGACCGGGCCTAGAGGTCACTCGTGCTTTTCCGAGTTTTGTCTCAATAACTGCCCCTTTGTTAATTATGTTTCTTCTTACATAGTGGATATTCGCACGATTCTCCACAACAGAAGTGATTTCTGTTTTAGTTGCTTTGTTGCTCTTTGGATCAACTACATATGCAACATTCATGGTTTTTGCTCTGGTTTTCCTGTTATCTCCCATGGTTCGAACCTTTTTAAGTCTTATAGGACCAATAGTTGTAAGATGTGCTTCTCGCCCTATTTCAAACTTTCTTTTACCACGTGCAAAACGCTTTCTTCGCCCTGTTCCACTTCTTCTTGAATCACCTTGCCAAAGTGCCATAAAACACCCGAATAGTAATATCATATTTAAAGGATATGGAAGAAAAATGGATAAAAATAACTTTTTGAGATAATATTCAATACTTGATGAAAGTCAAATTATAATCTAGAGACTATCTTTTTACTTTCCAATATTTTTCCTGTTTCGACCTTATAGTTCTCAACATTGGGCTGATCAAAAGGATTTACTTCTAGTAGAAAACCAAGATACATCATTTCCATCATCTTGAACTGTAGCAATTGCCCTATAGAATACTCTGATTTATCCTGCAAAATTATTTCTGTAAATGGCCGCTTGCCTTTTTTGAAAGCCGTTTTCACTCCTTCCATAATGGCATCCATTAATTCTTTCAATCTCCTTCCCTGTATCACCTCGACTAACTTTGAATATTCGCTTATATCTGGAACAATCATATCTGAATTGTTTTGTTTTACATTGATAAATGTAGTGAATTTATCATATGGTCCACCAAGGTACATTTGTGCCATTGAATGTAAATCAACAGAACCTATCGAAACTGTAGGGGTAATGCCCTCGAAAACTCTTTTCTTCCCCTTGTTAAATTCTTTACCGATGCTCTCACCCATCAGCTGTCTATACCATTTTCCAACTGATTCTAAATCATTACCAAATAAAAATAAATCATGGATGTTTTTACCTTTTTTACGATGAAGGTATATCAATGTGGCACTTACGGCTGCAGGATTCTCAAGAAGATTATCACTTAAACATTTGCTTTTCATATGGTGTGCTCCTTTTAATAACTGATCAATCTTGATTCCAATTAGTCCCAAGGGAAACAAACCCACTGGAGAAAAAACAGAATATCTTCCACCGACCTTTTTTGGTATTTCCAGAACATCAAATCTATTTTCTAATGAAAAATCCCAAAATTTTGAATTTTTGTCAGATGTAATGACCACATATTTTTCATAATCTTTTTTATATTTTTTTAATAACTCAACCAATATCTCAAAATTAGCTATCGTTTCGGTGGTTCCTCCTGATTTACTCACGCCATTTATGATAACATTTTCTCCTTTTTTCAAAGTAGGTTCGATTATTTTTATGATATCATCGATTAAATCAGAATCGACAGTGTCGGCATACAACACTTTTATGTTTGGATTCAATTGATTATACAGCTTTCCCAATATAGCCTCCTGCACCGCCATGGTTCCTAGATTACTTCCACCAATCCCAACGACAATTAGATAACTTGGTTTTAATTTCTTTTTTTCTTCTACGAGCATTTTAATTTTTTCCAATGCTTGTTTGTCATCAGGAAGATTAATAGAAGCTCTGTCATCTTCATATTGCAAAGTAACTGCGTTATTCATACACTTAATTTCTTCCAGTAATCTTTCCGCTGTATGTGCAAGTTTTTCAGATAAGATTAAACTATTATCGTATGAGAAAAATATTGGGTTCATTTTTTCCTCCTTTAACCTATCATATCATAACATCCATGTCCTTATAAAATTGTAGTCTAAAAGATGATACAAAAAGATTTAGTATGCCATATAAATCACTAATGGGAAACGAGAAGAAGATGAATTCTATTGAGAATCTGCCAACAGAACTTCCTGAAAAAATCAAAACCCAAATCGAAGAGATACGCCTAGATAACACCAGTGGATCTGTAAAATTGGCAACAATATCCGCTGAAACGTTGATTACTTTACTGGAAAACGTTGACGTTTCATCGCATTCTCAACTTATTGCATACATTGAGATAGTTTCGAAGGAATTAGTAAAGGCACAATCCACGATGGCACCTATTTTTAATTTAGTCAACAAAACCCTGTTAAATATCTACAACCTGGCTGATGAAGAAGAAATTAGGCAAATTGCACGTGTTTTCTGTCAAAATTTTATAAAAAAGTTAGATACATCTGGTCAAATGATCAGTAGACTAGCTATTGATTTAATTACTGATAATTCAACCATTTTAACCCATTCATATAGTGATACGATTCTAAAAACGCTTCTTTTAGCGAAAAGAGCGGGAAAGAATTTTGACGTTATTTGCACAGAATCACAACCTATGAAAGAGGGAATATATCTTGCAGAAAGACTAGGTAAAGAAGGGATAAATGTAACACTCATCGTCGATTCTGCAGCCTCCTCTTTTTTACCAGAAACTCAATTGGTGCTTGTAGGGGCAGATGCTTTGTCGACCTATGGATTGATTAACAAAATTGGCACCCTTGGTTTGGCATTAGCTGCAAAGAAATTCAAAGTAGACTTCTATGCATTGTGTGATTCAGAGAAAATTCTACCAGCAAAATACACAATTAATCTTAAAGAACTAAAAGATCCTAATGAAATATTATCCAAAACTATTGACAATGTGACACCGATTAATTACTACTTTGATTTGACCCCCCTAAAATACCTAACAGGAATAATAACAGAAAGAGGGTTTATGACACCCAATGATATACAACAATATATCAAAAATATGAGAATACACAGAATCTTTTCCGATTAAGTATTGGAATCCAAACATAAGGACAAAACAAGCAAATGGATTACCTCAGATGCTCGTAGGATATTGAAAAGATAATATGGCCAAATAACAAATGCATTTTTCCTTCACGATAATGCCCCCATCCCACTATAATCAAACAACACTCTCCAGTTCTACAAGAATATCTTCAATTATCTGATTTCTATCTTTTGTCACCCATACACCCAAATATCATTAACCTCTTTTATTCTATCCAACAGGACATATATGTCATCAACAGTCTCTGCCCGCTGAACATCATTTTTTAGGGACTTTAAGTATTTACATGAAGAAAAATACAAGAAAATTATTCTGCGCATTTTTAGAACCCCAAATTTTTCCCCATAAAATTCACAAACATTATGGATATGCTCAGCACATATGTCTTTTTTTTCTTGAAGTGTTGGAAAAGTGAAAATATCGCCAGAAAAATTACAGAGAATTTCTGGAATAATCCAAGGATTCCCGAGAATTCCTCTTCCCGGCATGACTGCAGCTGCCCCTGTTTGAAGTAGCATATTTTGAGCATCAATCCCCGAAAAAACACCCCCATTGGCTATTACGGGAATAAAAAGAGTGCTGGCTGCTTTGCGCATCTGGTGAATATTGAGGGGGTTCCCGAATTTTTTTTCACCTGTACGCCCGTGAATTGTTATAGCCGCAGCACCAGAGCAAGCCAGTTTTTGGGAAAGTGAAATAACATTAATTGATTGTTGGCAAAAACCCGTCCGCAGTTTAACAGTAACAGGGATATCTACTGCATTGGAAACAGTTTTAACAATTTTGCATGCAAGCACCCCATCTTTCATAAGAGAAACACCTTCGCCTTTTGAGATTACCTTTCGTACTGTACAGCCCATATTTATATCAACATAATCAAATCCCATATTTTCAATGATCTTCGCTGCTTTTGCCATAAAGTTTGGATCTTTGCCAAGTAATTGGGCACCATTAAAATGGGGGCCGGTAACCTTCTTCAGCATCTGAACAGTCCTCTGATTACCTTCAACAACTGCTCGAGCGTTCACCATCTCTGTTGTAATGAAAGGTGGTTCGAATTTTGCAAGAATTTGACGATAAGGATAATCTGTATAACCGCTAAGTGGTGGTAACATTAACTTTTTTTCACGCAAAATTTTTGTAAACAAGGATTTTTTCATTTCCGAACACCCAGTTAGAATTATCGATTCAACAACATAGAGTATCATAACCTCTCGTTTTTATTGATTCTTATACAAAAAAATATTATAAAGATAGAAATTATAAAAGTATCATGCTTAGTAAACTTACCAGACAAGCGATAAAGTATGTTATAACAGGATCAAAAGGGTTAGTTCTTCAAAATTTACCACCAAATCTGGATAGAATTAAGGTAGAAAAAGTAGGGTTATATCTCCATATTCCATTCTGTAGATCTCCTTGTTTTTACTGCCCCTATTTCAAAGAAAAATACAATAAAGAAAAGGCACTTATCTACAGAGATGCAGTCATTAATGAGATAGCTTTCTATCAACCACTTTTGGAAGAAAAACAGATAACATCATTTTATATAGGTGGAGGAACACCAACAACTATGATGGGAAATGGATTGGAAGAAATCATTCACACCACGAAAGAATCCTTTAATATGGCATGCAACATTTCCACAGAGACACATCCAAATGATGTCACACCCGATATGATAGAACGTCTAATGTACATTGGAGTAGAAAATGTCAGTATGGGCATAGAATCTTTTAACGATCATTTTTTAAAAATTATTGGTAGACCCTATGTCGGCGATAGAGCAAAAGGAGCGGTAAAACTACTAATAGATGGAGATTTTGCTTGTGTTAATATTGACCTCATGTTTGGACTACCTAATCAAAAAATAGCAGATGTCGAAAAAGATATCAAAACAGCCCTTGACCTTGGCGTGGATCAAATATCTGCCTACCCAATATTTACCTTCCCGCATACAAAACTAAAACAGATTGTAAAAGAGAATAGATTCAAACTTCCAGGGGTAATTAATAGAAGAAAAATGCTTAAAAGAATCGAAGAATTATGTTATGATGCAGATATGAAACGGACGTCTGTATGGGCATTTACAAGGAAAAAAGTGAGAAAGTACAGCTCAGTAACCATACCTCAATATATTGGACTAGGTGCAGGAGCTGGCTCTTTAATTTCAGGTTTCTTTTTTATCAATGTATTTGGAATTCAGGAATACATAACATATCTCGCAGAAAAGCAAAAACCACCAATAGTATTAACAATTAATTTTAGTGAAAAGGAAGAAATGACGCACTGGCTATATTGGAGAATCTATGAAACACAGATTAACAAGAAGGAATTTAAAGAGCAATTTGGCAAGGATTTTGATATAATCTTTGGAAAAATTTTTGCACTTTTTGAACTGTTAGGATTGACAAAGGATCAAGGAGATATAATAGTAATGACTGACAAAGGAAACTACTGGATACATGTACTTCAGAATCTTTTTTCTTTAGATTTTATTGGACAAATGTGGAGCACATGCTTAGCTAAAAAGTGGCCCGATGAAATAGAACTAATCTAAAAATGAGCCGATTAAGCCCTATTCTTTCAGTTTTTATTTTCATGATATCGATTTCTTTAAAAAACCAGGTGACATACCTCTAAACAGGTAAATAAATCATGAAGGAATTTTAATGAAATTTACAGATGTTATAGAATCCCGTACAAGTATCCGCACTTATTGCGACAAGGATGTAGAAGAGGACAAAGTTAAATATGTACTTGAATGTGCGCGAGTGGCACCTTCATGGGCAAACAGACAATGTTGGCATTTTATCGTTGTGAGGGATAAAGAAAAAATCAAAGCATTGTCTAAAACAAGTATCTTGAACAGATGGCTTAGAAAAGTACCAATTATTATTGTAGCCTGTGGTGACCCTACATCAAGTGGTGTTAACAATAACATAGATTATTTTGCCGTGGATGTTGCAATAGCAATGGAACATATTATCCTCGCAGCCACCGATATAGGTCTTGGAAGTTGCTGGATAGCTGCTTTCGATGAAAAAAAGGTGAAAGAAATATTAGAGATACCAAACAGAATCAGAGTTGTTGCACTAACCCCCCTTGGATATCCTGCTCAAAAAAGTGGAATGAGTGATAAAACCATAAAATTGTTTGCACGTAGCAAGAAGAGAAAAAATCTAAATGAGATCGTTCGCTATGAAAAATGGTAATGTGAACACATAGCAATGAATACCTACCATCAGATTGAAATATAACTACAAAATACCATCGATTAATTTGCCCTTTCAAATACATAACAGCGATTTAATAATCATTTTTTATTGATTTGTCTTTTCGCCAGTTCTTCCCTGCTTAGATATTTTCTATAACAATTAGGGCAAGTTATAGGTGATTCAGTCGTACTTCGTATCCATCTGTGTCCACAAAAAGGACAATTCTCCTTTCTCATTATAACGCCCGATGTAGAGTATTAAACGATTTATTTAAAAATATATCCTAGAAATCCATGTTTTTTCGCCTAAAAATTAACTTACAAAAGATCAGATTAAAATAACCCTAGATTCTCTAGCAATCCATCAAAGATAGATGTAAAAAGAAAGTATATAAGGAGAACCTATATTTATCGCCGATATGTAAAATCTCATAAAGACTTCAAGGTAAGTAGTTATTAAATGGATGATGCTGTAAAAGAAAAAATATACAAAAAATGGAAATTCACATTCGAGGAATTTGGATATGAAAAATAGATTTATGCACAACGATATGGAGGTAGAATTTAACCGAGCATTTCTATAACACAATTCCAACTATAAATCCAATTAGACCAAGACCTGCCGCTATTCTTATCAATTCTGTTGTTTTACCCGCACTTTGTATATCCCTAAGAGACAGAAACACTGCATAGATGCCAATGAGATCTATAGGA
>CAZXHI010000092.1:0-13614 GCA_964640555.1 uncultured Thermoplasmatales archaeon
ATTCCTTAAAAAATTTATTATTTTGACATTCAGTTTCCAGATGTTTTTTCCTTAATATCCAAAAGGAACTCTTAAATATATACAAATTAATATAACTAAAAAGGAAATAAATTAAATGATGATTGTAAAAAAAGCTTAAATTTCAACAACAAAGACAACAAAGTTAATGGGATAAAATGCTAACACGCCTCGGTAAAACAGTAGAAAAGAGACCATGGTTAATCATTGGGATTGTATTAATGATCACTATTGGTTTTGGATCATTACTACCTGCTTTGGAAATGGAAACATCAACAGAGGATTTCATGCCCGATGATGAGATAGTCAATGCGAATAATAGAGTATCTGAGTATTTTGGGCAGTCTGTTGAGATGTTAATGGTTTTTGTTGAAAAACAAAACGCACAAAATGTTGTAATTCCACAAGCTTTAAGAGAGGAATATCAAGTTCTAAAAGATTTAGAAGAATTTGATGAGGTAGAAAGCTCCATGAGTGTAGCTGGTTTTGTTGACATGATATGCCAATTCGAATTTGGCGATACTCTTCTCAATTGTACAGATGAACAGATAATAATCGCATATGATGATATGATGTCTAACATCAACTTTGATGAAATAAAGATGATAAAGACAGATGATCCAAATGAAGAAATCGATTTTACTCCAAATCCAAAACTATCAAATGGGGAAAACATTGATAGTTTAGATATAAAAAATTATTATATAGATACCACAGATGAAACATTTATTTTTAGCATAGAACCATATGATATTTCTAATTTTAAAGATGAAATTTCATCACCTCATCGTAAAATTAATACATGGGAATGGTACATTAATTTTGAAAATCTGATTGTTCCTGATGAAATGCTTGCTGATATGAACTATCAAATCGCAGCACATGTTGAACCAACTGAACCATTATGGAAGGTTGGAGCAGGAATTATTGGAAATATAAAAGCTATTTTGAATAATATTAAAAATCGTCAATTATTCAACTCATATAAATCTGAAATTTATCTCTGGATTAAAGCACCGGATCAAGATATTTCTTTTCCACTTGTTCTTAAAACAGGTAACGTAACATTCAATGTTAATGAAAACAGAATTGAAATAGAAGTTGATAAGGATGAACTTGGTAGATATGGTATTGCACCAAAATTTGGAAGTATGGAGTTACCTGGAAAAATTGGGAAATCACAGGCAGGAGTGAGAATTTATCAATCACCGATTCTCAGTCAATATTGGAATCGAGTTACTGTTAATCTTAGTTTTATTCAAAAATTGTTTGAAGGGATTCAAAATAGACCATTGATAAACTCCATTACAACAAGAATTTTGAATGTTTTCGGTGAGTTTTCTTGGGAAGATTTTGATGAATTATTTGATATGTTAAGTAGTGGAGAATTTGCAAAGGAGAGTCTTTCATTAAAAGATATGGCTAATAGATGGGTGACTTTAGATGAGGCACCTGACTCAGATTATTCGGATAAAATTTTATTCATTAAGCCTCTATTTTTTGACGATTTGAAATCATCTGCTCTTATGTTTTTATCAAAAGACTTAGAGGAAAATTCTGGTCCGAGTAAAACACTAATGATGATTCAGCTGAATATTTCTTCTGACAGTATGGGTTTTGATGAAATGGGTGGTGGAGAGCTTGGTTTAATAAGTAGTGAAATTGAACAGGCTTTGACCGATCTTGATGATAAAGAATCTTATGTTGTAATGAGGGTGACGGGAGGTGGAATTATCTCAAATGAGATGAACGAAGCAACAATGGAAGCAAATGTGATAATTATGCCAGGAATCTTTGTTGTCATATGTCTGATTCTGCTTGTAATGTTTAAACGATTATCTTATGTGATTTTGCCATTGGCTAGTCTTGGAATTTCCATTATTTGGCTTTTTGGAACTATGGTTCTTTTAGGTTTGAATTTTAATATGATGATGGTAGCTATTGTTCCATTACTCATGGGGCTTGGTGTGGATTATTCTGTTCATTTATTCCATAATTATAAATCAGAGTTGAAAAATGGTAAAAAACCAGGAAAAGCCATTATTGCATCAATCCAAGATATTGGTATGGCGATTTTTCTTGCTACTTTGACTACAGTTATTGCTTTCTTGTCTTTTTTAACCGCTGGTATTCCACCCTTACGTGATTTTGGAGTTCTTTGTGCTCTTGGAATTATATATACCCTTATTACAGCTCTTACATTCCAAACTGCAGTAAGGTTTATTCTTGATAGAAAGAAAACCAAGGGTCTTATTTCAAAGAATAATAATAAAATATCTTTAGATCGTTATATGGAGAAATTTTCAAAAATTATATTGAAACAACGTAAGATTATATTTGTTATTACAATTTTTATTACTGTCATAATGGCGATTGGTATTCCTCAGGTTGAAACTACGTTTGATATGAATGATTTTTTACCTGAAGGAAATGAAGCAATGGAGATATTTATAGATATCGGGGAGTTTTTCCCATCTGCAAGTGAATCTCAGGAATATATTCTTATTGAAGGTAATGTCGCATCAGTAGAGACTTTAAAAGGTATATCTACAACATATGAAAATTTAAAAGATGATGAATTTGTAACGATGACACCAGGTGGAAATCCAAAAGAAAAATCAATTCTTTCGATTGTTCGAACCGCTATTAGAGATAACCTCTCATTATTAACTACTTTTAACATTGATTCAAAAGGGATTCCTAAGAATGATGTTGACGTTTTGGGAATCTATGATTATTTATATGATCATGATGAGTATATGATGGATGCCAGAAGCGTTCTTCATCAGGAGGGAAATACCTATGATGCAACAGTTATAAGAATTTATACGAGTGGCTCATATTCAGATGGAAACAGTGGTAATTCTAATAAGCAATCGGAGATACTATATGAAAGCCTCAATGATGACATGGCAAGTTATGGTGAGGCTGATGCGATTGTCACGGGCAGCTCGTCTTCAATATATACAATTATGGGCTCAATGACTGAAAGTCAATTAGTATCAACTCTTATTTCAGTTCTTCTTGCTGCATTGATTCTCATGATAGTTTTTCGCGATCCAATCCTTGGATTAATTACAATTTTACCAGTAGGAATATCTATAATTTGGATTGTTGGATCTATTTATTTCATCGGGTATTCCTTTAATATTATGACTGTAATGGTGACAAGTCTTAACATTGGCATTGGCATTGCTTTTGGCATCCATGTAACACAACGGTTTCGACTAACTGCAGATAGAACAGGAGATGTAAAAAAGGCAGTATCTAAGACCATAGAACATACAGGTGGTGCTTTATTTATTGCGGCTCTTACAACGGCTGCTGGATTTGGTATGCTTATTCTTGCTCCTTTACCGCCTGAGCAACAATTTGGAATAATTACTGCGATGACGATAATTTATTCTTATATTACATCAATTTTCGTGTTGCCTCCAATCTTAATGAAATGGGGCCAATGGAGGAAAAGGAGGAAGGGATATATCATCTCTCCAAAAAAACCAGAATGAATCAATAAATGTAGATTTTTTGGTAATGTGTATTCACCAGTTCATACTTATGCAGTAGCAAAACTAGAAAATTGGTACTTTATGCCATTCATTTTTCCTTGTTAATCTATACCAAATATTTATTTATTATACCCGGATACGGGATAAACATATCTATGTATGAGGTATTTGTATGTCTAATGCTTTAGTAAGCGAAGTTGGATCAATGGGTAAGAAAAAACAAAAGTTTATGAAATCTATAGATGGCAACACTGCTGCGGCACATGTCGCCTATGCATTTAGTGATGTAGCTGCTATCTATCCTATAACACCTTCATCTTCAATGGGGGAAATGGTGGATGCTTGGTCTGCGCAAGGAAGAAAAAACATCTTCGGTCAACAGTTGAAAGTTGCAGAAATGCAATCTGAAGGTGGGGCCTCAGGAGCAGTTCATGGTTCCTTGAGTGCAGGTGCATTTACTACGACATTTACCGCTTCGCAAGGACTTCTTCTTATGATTCCAAACATGTACAAGATTGCTGGGGAGCTCATGCCGACTGTTTTCCATGTTTCCGCTCGTGCAATTGCTGGACAGGCACTGTCAATATTTGGCGATCATCAAGACGTTATGGCTGCCCGGGCAACTGGTTTTGCCCAGATTGCATCTGGTTCTATCCAAGAAATCATGGATCTTGCACTAGTAGCTCATCTTTCGACAATACGTGCAAGTATTCCCTTTATTCATTTCTTTGATGGATTCAGATCTTCTCATGAAATTCAGAAGGTGGAGATGCTAGACTATGATGACATTCCCGCAATGGTGGACTGGGAAGGTATTAAAAGACATCGAGGGCGAGCATTGAATCCTGAAAAACCACATCTTAGGGGAACTGCACAGAATCCCGATATCTACTTCCAGGTTACTGAAGCGGGTAATAAATATTATCAGAATGTTCCAAAAATTGTTGAGGAAGAGATGGAAAAAGTAAGTAAACTTACAGGTAGAAGTTATCATCTCTTTGACTATATCGGTGCTCCTGATGCTGAACATATTATAATTATGATGGGTTCCGGTGCAGAAGCTGCAGAAGAAACTATCGATTATCTAAACAAGAGAGGAGAAAAAGTAGGTCTTATCAAAGTCAGACTCTTCCGTCCATTTTCAGTAGAACATTTCCTAAAAACAGTTCCTGGAACTGTCAAACGCATAGCAGTACTTGACAGGACAAAAGAGAATGGCTCCTTTGGAGAACCACTATACCTAGACGTATCTGCATTTTATCAAAACGTACATAAAGATATGCTTATCGTTGGTGGACGTTATGGTCTTGGTTCAAAAGATTTTACACCAACAATGGTAAAAGCTGTATTTGATAATCTTAAGCTAAATGAGCCAAAAAACAATTTCACTGTTGGTATAGAAGATGATGTAGCGTTTACATCACTTCCCGCAGGAATTCCAATTGATGCATCGCCTGAAAGCCTTGTAAGATGTAAGTTCTGGGGTCTTGGAGGAGATGGAACCGTTGGGGCCAACAAAGATGCTATTAAAATCATCGGTGACAACACTGACCAGTATGTACAGGGATACTTTGCTTATGATTCTAAAAAATCAGGTGGGGTTACAATATCCCATCTGCGATTTGGTAAGGTTCCAATCAAATCAACCTATTTGATCAATAGTGCAGACTATATAGCCTGTCATAACCCGTCTTACGTTGACAAATATGATCTTATCGAAGGCATAAAGGATGGAGGTACATTTGTATTAAATTCATCGTGGAATCTTGAAGAGATGGAGAAACACCTTCCAAATTCATTGAAGAGAACAATTGCTGAGAAGAATCTTAATTTTTACACAATTGATGCTGTAAAAATCGCTGGAGAATTGGGACTTGGCAACCGAATCAACATGGTTATGCAGACTACATTCTTCAAACTGGCAAATGTTATTCCAGTTGATGAGGCAATAGATTATCTTAAGAAAGCAATTGAAAAAACCTATGGTAAAAAAGGAAGAGACGTTGTGGAGAAGAACTGGCGTGCTGTAGATGCTGCTCTTGATAAGATTCAGGAGATTTCGTATCCTGAATCTTGGGCACAACTAACCCCTGAAATGCCAAAGGAAACAGATGAACCTGATTTTGTGAAGAGAGTTATGCGACCGATGCTTGCACAGCAGGGAGATAAGCTCCCAGTGAGTGCGTTTACGCCTGCTGGTATCTTTCCAACTGCTACGACAAAATATGAAAAACGTGGGGTGGCAATCAATATTCCCGAATGGGAGATAGAAAATTGTATTCAATGTAATCAATGTGCTATGGTCTGTCCACATGCTGCCATACGACCAGTATTAGTAACTGATGAAGAACTAAAGAATGCTCCTGAGGGTTTTGAAGTGAAGAAAGCTGTTGGTAAAGGAGTAGATGGTTTATCCTTTAGGGTGCAAGTATATCCAGAGGACTGTGTAGGTTGTGGAAACTGTGCTGACATCTGCCCATCAAAAGAAAAGGCTCTTGTTATGAAACCACTGAGTACTCAGATGGATAAACAAGCACCACTGCGGAAATATTCTGAGACTATACCAGTTCGCACTGGAGAATTTGATAAATTCAGTGTGAAAGGATCTCAATTCCAACAACCACTCCTGGAGTTTTCTGGTGCCTGTGCAGGTTGTGGAGAAACACCATATCTTAAATTAATAACACAGCTTTTTGGAGATAGGATGATTATTGCAAATGCCACCGGATGCTCTTCAATATGGGGTGGTTCTGCACCATCAATACCATTTACTGTTAACAAAGATGGACATGGACCAGCCTGGGCAAACTCTCTCTTTGAAGATAATGCAGAATATGGTTTTGGTATGGTGCTTGCAACCATTCAACGTCGGGCAAAACTTGCTGAAATTGTGAAACAAGCAATTGATGAAAATAAAGTCTCAGGCGAAGCAAAAGATGCGTTTGCTGGTTGGCTTGAGAATAAAGATAATGCTGAGAAATCCAAAGAATATGGCAACAAGATAAAATCATTACTAAAAGAAAACCATGGTGATGAACTGCTTAACCAAATATGGGGATCAAAAGATATGCTTACAAAGAATTCCATATGGTCAGTGGGTGGAGATGGATGGGCATATGATATTGGCTATGGTGGTCTTGATCATGTATTGGCAATGGGTGAAGATATCAATATTCTTGTTCTAGATACTGAGGTATACTCAAATACGGGAGGGCAGGCGTCCAAGGCTACACCTGTTGGATCAGTAGCGAAGTTTGCTGCATCTGGTAAAAAAACCAAGAAGAAAGATCTTGGACTCATGGCAATGAGCTATGGATATGTATATGTTACCTCAGTTGCAATGGGTGCAAGCAAGAATCAGCTAATTAAGGCGCTCAAAGAGGCAGAGTCTTATCCTGGCCCGTCACTCATCATTGCGTATGCACCATGTATTAATCATGGAATAAAAGCAGGCATGGGAAAAACCCAAGATGAGGAAAAACTTGCAGTCGAGGCAGGATATTGGCCACTATATAGATACGATCCACGACTTGCGGATGAGGGTAAAAATCCATTCCAACTAGATTACAAAGAGCCAAATGGTACGCTACATGATTTCATCATGGGTGAGGTAAGATACAATGTTCTTACCAGAACATTCCCTGATGAGGCAACAAAGCTTCATAAAAAACTTGAGGAAGATGTAAACGCTCGATATAACAAGTACAAAGCAATGGCAGATAAATAATATCTGCCTCACATTATTTTTTTACAGATTGGTCTTTTGGAAAATTAAAGGTAAATTAAAGAAAACGAGTTATTGTCTATCTACTCCTTGTGTTCTTGATGGTAAAATAAACCGTATGTCTTTTTAAGAGAGCAGATGCTATGGATCTCTATAGTGGGGAGGTAGAGTTAATGATTTGCAAAGTTTGGGAACTGAGAAGTTTCGATATTATTGAGTTGATTTCAAGAAGATAAGGCAGACTGTAAGATATTTGTTTGGGGGATAAAACAAGTAAATCCAATTAATGGTAGATTTGTTTATCTTCCAAATTTTTTTCTGTCATTCATTCAGGTTTCGGCGTTAAGATAAATTGTAAAAACGGAAACTACTTATCATTAGTAAGCAATATGGGTAGTTGAAGATGGGAGATTAGTGGTCTTTTGCAATATAGGTGGGCAGAGACTATCTTTTCTATCTTGTATGATATCTAAGTTGGTGCACTCATTTGTTAAAAAGAGCAAAAAATTTAGCAGACATTATTAGTCGTTCAAAAGAAATTCATATTGTAACTCATATAGATGCAGATGGTATAACTGCAGGTGCAATTGCCGCTCAAACATTAAAGCGTATGGGTAAACAATATTCTATAGAATTTGTTAAACAACTCGATAAAATGGTTTTAGAGCGTTTAAAAAATGAGAATCATGAACTTGTGTGGTTTACTGATCTTGGAAGTAGCATCAGTGTGAATTCTCCAGAGATTAATAAAATAATCACAGATCATCATGCATGTCCGGATAATTCAGATCTTAATTTTCATTTGAATCCACATCTCTTTGGATTAGATGGATCTTTTCAGATAAGTGGTGCTGGTGCGACATATTTTGTATCCAAGTCAATTGATCAAAAAAACATGGATCTCGCCTCTTTGGCGATTGTCGGAGCTTGCGGGGATCTTCAGGATAGGAAATACTGCAGACTTGCGGGTATCAACCGGCAAATTCTCGAAGATGGGGAAAAAGCAGGTGTAATTCAATATAAAACGGACATTCGTTATTTTGGTAGAGAAACCCGTCCAATTTACAAATTATTACAGTATGCAAGCGATCCTCTAATTCCTGGTCTCAGTGGACGAGAATCAGCATGTATCGCCTTTTTAAAGGAATTGGGCATAAAAATGAAAGATGGTGACACTTGGAGAAACTGGGCTCATCTAAGTAAAGATGAGCGGCGTACGATAATATCAGGTATTGCACGGTTACTTCTAACGAAAGGTTTTGGTCATAAGATAACAAAGAGGCTGGTTGGAGAAGTATATGTTTTAGATAAAGAAAAAGAAGGTACAGAGCTTCGTGATGCTAAAGAATTTGCTACACTTTTGAATTCTACTGCAAGATATGGTCAATGTGACGTAGGATTAAATGTTTGTCTTGGCGATAGGGATACATGGCTCAAAAAGGCACGTATTCTTTTACAGGGGCATAGACACAATCTTGTTGAAGGATTGCAATTTGCAAAGGAAGCAGGAATTGAAAAAAGAGAATATCTGCAGTTTTTCCATACTGGTACAGGCATACGAGATACCATCGTTGGAATTGTTGCAAACATGCTTCTTAATTCTGGAGAAACTAGCAGCAATTTGCCTTTAATAGGCTTTGCCGATAAGGATAAGGGGGAAGTAAAAGCATCTGCTCGTGGAACCCAAGAATTAATTGATAAAGGTCTGGATCTTTCTATAGCAATGAAGAAGTCAGCTGAGCTATTAAACGGAGTGGGTGGTGGTCACAACATTGCTGCTGGTGCTACAATTCCAAAAGGAAAAGAAGAAGAGTTTTTGGATTTGCTTGAAAAGGAGATAAAAACTCAACTTTCTTCTTGAGATGTTTTATAAACTTTTACTATTTCTACCTCAAATATTAAGGATTCTCCTGCTAGTTCATGTAGGCTGTATCCCTCTCTTTGAAGATCTTCTGCAAAGAGATATTCCTGGTACATAAGTGGAATATTGTTGTATGATCTAGGCATGGTGAACGTCCTGTTGAATTCTAGAGTGCTGTTGACCTCCTGATACATTTTTTCGTCACTGCCCTCATACATAACTGAAATATTTATTGTGTTATTGACAATAGATTCTATGGTAAATGTCATATTCATTGCATAGCCATAGCCAGTATCTTGGCTATATGGATAGCTTTTGCCTATTTCAGGAGAACTAGTAATTATTATAGTTGTCTCATTCCATGTTGCAGTTGTTGCATCTGGGAAGATGAACATTACATCTGCAATACCATACTGGATAGGCTCGAGAATTTCAGATAAGCTTTCATTCTTCGTAGGTGTGGTTTTTACTGTAACTGTTTCATTTGTGATACTTGTTATCTCTGTGGAATTTTCCCATATGGAATGTGGTGGCGGGAAAATGATCATTTCGTTTTGATCCATGCTTGATAAATTTTTCAAAATCATTTGGGGCATCGTAAACTTGCCAAGATTCTCCACATTTATCCATTTTAAACTTATGCTATCGCTAGTGAGATCTGTTACCTGTACAGTTTGATTCATCTCAAGAGCAAGGTTAATTGTACTGAAAGTATCGCCGATTCCAAGTTTTTTAGCCCCATACGCTTTTTCAGGGGGTATAGGACCAATAGTTGCCGTATCATTATCTTTCAATCCAACAAGTCCTTCCGCCAGGCCTTCAATGATTCCCATATAGCCAGGTTTAGGTGAAACTGCACTTTTGTTCGTGCTAACAAACATTTGTAAAGGGGTTCCGTTGATTTTATTCTCTACATTTTCGTAAGATGAATCAAAAACTGTGCCATTTGAAGCATATTTACCAATGTAGTTTACATCAGCGCAATCTCCAAGTGCAATGGTTCCTGGTTCTGATCCCTCATTCTCTCCAAAAAGATTGCCGAAAATATCTTCGCCGTAAGTTGCAAATAAATATACCGACAAGGCTCCAACAATTATAATTACTAAGGCTATTACAGCTACTTTTTCACTTTGCATGCCAGCGTTGAATGAAGTCATCATATATTAAGCTAATCGTGATGTTTTAACCACGTTCTCTCGATAATGCATTTCACAAATTTGGCAGCAAGAAGTGCTGTTTCTCCATTGTCATACGTTGGACATACTTCCACAACATCAAAGCCGATAAGTTGTGGAGAAAGACTTTCAATGCATCTAAGAATATCAAAGGATGTTAGTCCAAAGGGTTCAGGCGTGCTTGTTCCAGGGGCATATGCTGGATCCAAAACATCCATATCTAATGTAAGATATATTTTTTTATTCTTCAGATGATTTTTTACTTCATCTAGTGCTTGCTTGATTCCCGTTTCTCTGATGGTAAATGAATCAATATGGAAAAGATTTTGTTTTTTTGCATCTTCAAACTCTTCTTTTTCTGCTGATCTGATACCTAAAACCGCGATATTTCTTATGTTTATCTGGTCAGCAACACGCCTCAATACACAGGCATGGTTATATGGTTCATCTTCATATTTCTGCCTAAAATCTATGTGGGCATCAAGTGACAAAACCGCTATGTCTTTTGGAAAAGCTTGTACAATTCCTGGCGTTATAGAATGTTCGCCACCAAGTGCTACGGGAAACTTATTTTTTTCTAGTAGTATTGATGTAAATTCTTTAACCTTTTTCACCATTGTTTCTGGATTTTCGTTTTTTATATCAATATTGCCATAATCATGTACTTTAATATCTCTGAAATCTACCCCAGTCTTTAGGTCGAACGTTTCAAAATTCCAACTGGCCTGTCTTATTTCGTTAGGGGCTTTACTGGCACCATGTCTAAAAGAAGATGTTTTATCGTATGGAACACCAAATATGACAAACTCCGCCTCGTTAAGACTTGAGTCAGCATCGGCAAAGTAATCTGGAAAATTCATATTAACCTTGAGATGTTTAATTTTTACAATGGTTGCAAAATACTCGGCTATCTAAGCGCGGGTAATTTTCTTTCTACCAAGTGCCTCTAAATACTGTATTTCCTTCCCGGGTTCAAGCTGACCTTTGAACTCATCAGGAATCGGCATTTCGAAGGTTTCATAGGTGTCTAGATCCATAAGTTGAACGGCACTGTCACCAATTAAAGCCAATACTTGTGCATTTCGTTTGTCAATCATAGGAACATGCACTTTATGTTTAACTGGATGGACGATGCTCCGTTTCTGCCCATCAAATATACCAATTGCCTCGATACGTGCTTTTGCTTCGCCGTGTTTACCTGGTTTAGACGTAGACATACTCATGATTTTACACGGCTCGTCATCGATAATGACATATCGATTCACTCTCAATAATCTAACTTCAGATAATTCCTTCATGTTTTATTCCTCTGGTATTTTATATACAATATCGTGTTCTCTAGTTCTTTCCTTAACTTTTATGCCAACATCATCGCCGGCTTGGACCATTTGAACTGGATTTCTATCAATTTCCATACTATCGATTCTTTGCTTGAAATCGGTATGGGTGCCAACAATGTGAATAGTATCTCCTACTTTAAGTTCACCGGCTGTTATTTTTATTGCAGCTACATTTACATTTGTGAAGAAATGTATAATCACGCCAATCTTTTCTTCTACCATGTCTCAAATCACCGATTAATAATGTAGTAATATGTACTTAAAGGATGTCACTTCTAACCTTCATTCACAATTTCATAAATCGCCTTTTTGCCATGTTTCACGCAGATAAAAGCTTCCCATGCTCTATTCCACTCCATTGGGTTTCCACATACTGGGCACGCTAGACTTTCAACTATGTCTCTATGTTGTTTTGTACGCTTTTTCAAAACTTCTACCTTTATCTTTTTTGTCGGATCAAGGGAATCCATGACATACACGTTTCCATCAGGTGGTAAAAATGGAGTGTTATCTAGCTTCATCCTTTTTTTCCGGTATGCCTTCATTTGCTGCTTGTACTTCTCCATCATTGTTTGTCTTCGGCCCATGATATCAACCAGGTATTCTACTAATCATGAATAAGGTTTTTGTTTTATAACCCCTTTTATCATACAGAAAACAGATGAAACTGAATGAACTTCCAATAGATAAGGGCATCATCGATGTTCTGAGGGAACATGAAATATCGGAACTCTATCCACCGCAGGCAAAGGCATTACCGCACATATTAAATGGAAAAAACATGGTTCTTTCCATCCCCACAGCCAGCGGAAAAAGCCTTGTGGCGTATATTGCAATTGTACACAAATTGATCAATGAACCTGGAAAGGCATTGTATGTTGTACCATTAAAAGCTCTTGCAAGAGAGAAGTATGAAGAACTTAAACTATTTGAAAAACTTGGGATCAAGGTAGGCATTTCTACAGGGGATCTCGACGATTCCAATCCTAGACTCTCAAGATATGACGTAATCGTTTGTACCTCTGAGAAAGCAGATTCCCTTCTAAGACATGGTATTACTTGGGTGGATAAAGTTAGGGTTCTTGTGATTGATGAGGTGCATCTGATTAATGATCCTGGCCGTGGTCCAACACTAGAAGTAATTATATCTCGGTTTAAGGCATTGAATCCTAAAACTCAGATAATTGCACTTTCTGCCACTATTAAAAATGCTACTGAGCTATCAATTTGGCTTGATGGAAAACTAATTCAGTCGGATTGGAGACCAGTTCCCCTTAGGGAAGGAGTATGTTTTAAACACAAGGTTAAATATGATGATGGGAAAACTGTAAAGATAGATGGCTCCGAAAAAAAACCTCTCGAAAGATTAGTCGAAAATTCTGTTGCAAATGGCGGACAAGTTCTTGTTTTTGTAAACACGCGAAGATCAACAGTTTCCGTGGCAAACAATTTAGCTTCAACGATCGAAAAAAATCTATCTAATAAGGATAAGGAGAATTTGGCGAAACTTTTGACTTCGATGAAAAAAGAACTGTCCGAACTTACTTCATTTGATAAAAAATTGTTTTTATGTATAAAGAAAGGGGCAGCATTTCACAATGCAGGTCTTTCTAGCGTTCAACGGAGAATTGTAGAGCAAGGTTTCAAAAAACGTTTGATTAAATGTATTGTGGCTACGCCAACCCTAGCAGCTGGTGTTAATATTCCTGCTCAACGCGTTATTATCAGGGATTTGTGGCGATATGATACAAATTTTGGTATGCGACCCATTCCTATTTTGGAATATAAGCAACAGGCAGGTAGGGCAGGTAGACCCAGGTATGATAAACACGGAGAGGCAATTGTCATAGCAAAAAATGAGGAACAAAAGGAGCAAATTTTCGATAATTATATTTTAGGGGATACGGAACCTATTTTTTCTAAACTTGGCAGTCAGACTGCGCTTAGAATGCATTTATTATCTGCAATTGCAACTAATTTCGTAGAT
>CAZXHI010000093.1:0-30611 GCA_964640555.1 uncultured Thermoplasmatales archaeon
TTTTTTTCCATTTTTTATTTTTTCTATATCCAATTTATTTTCAAGACTTTGAAGTGTTAGTTTCATTATCTTCATATCTTCTTCCATTTTTTTCATCTGTTCATCTTTCTCTGATAACTGTTCTTGAACCTTGCTTATATCCTTGTTTTCCCGTTCAAATACTAACAAACTGTTAACCCCTTTCATATAATACTCTCCCATTTGTTTTTCACTGTATCGCCTGTATGCCTCAGATAAATAAGCATCATGCCCTGCCAGGGCCTCCGCTACAACCTCAGGGATTTCCAACTTCATAAGGCTTAAGAAGTATTTTCTTAGTACATGTATGTGCATTTCATGTCGTTTCGTTGATTTATCCAACTGGTTATACCCTGCTTTTTCTAAACAGTTATTCCAAAGGTATCTTACCAAAACAGTAGAAATGGGAAAAACCCTTTTGTCGTTTTTCTTTGAAAATGTTTTATTGAGACTTCTTCTATTCCATGAGTTCTGAATATATTTATCCCTAACATTCAACCATTGATTAAGGGCCTCTGCTGCCTCATGCGATATAAATACGAATCTCTTATTACCGCTTTTTGTGTAGTTGGCCCTTATGTCAATCTTAACGGGGTTACTATCCCAGTCTATATCATCTAGTTGTATTTTTGTGATCTCTCCTATTCTCATGCCACTTGATGAAAGTATAAGACCTATTGCCCTTGTCTTAATGTCACCATGCAAAAGTATCTCTTTTAACTGTTGGTTAGTTGGTGCTTTGTCTATTGTTACCGCTTTGTTTCCTGTTCTAAGGTTTTTCAGATCTTCCCATATGTAACCTTTTAGTTCTACGTCATTACGCATAAGGAATTTTTTTATCACACTGGCTGTAACGTTGAATGTCTTTGCAGGTGCTTTCTCCATTGTCTTAAAAAACTTTTCAACATCTTCCTGGTAGTTTCTACCATCGGTAAAATATTGATCTGGGTTTATGTTATAGTATGCAAAGTATTTTCTTAATAAGCATCCATATGTCGTTTGTGTGCTTTTGCTTTTGTATCTCACCAAAAATTTATTGATCGTTGGTGATTCATAATAATCATATTTTCGTTCTACCATTTCAATTCACAAAAATGTAATGTACTCTGTTGTATTTAAATGTTTGTAAAAAGTAACGTGGTTATTAACCTCGTATAAAATCATTAAAAAGGTAAACATTGAATTATCATCTAAAGAAGATGCAGAGGACATTCATACTGTGATGAAAATCAAATAAAAACATCTCTTGCAATCTATCCACCACTTATCATATGAATAACATCAACCCGGGAGTTATCAGGTACAACCACGTCCGGAAAATCTTTCCTAGGAATGACTTTTTGGTCAATTTTTACAACAACAAGAGGAAAAGTATATCTCATTCTCCTAAGCAATTGCTTGATGGTTTCATTTTCCACCCAGTCAATCTTTCTACCGTTTACTTCAATACCCACTGTCTCCACCTAGTATGATCTCAAGTGCCAGATCTGCCTCCCAGTTTGCCATAAGACAAACACGTGGGGCCAAAAGTACATCATCTTCACTAGACTTGGCCTGCTCATCATAGCACATATACAGTGCGCCAAAACGTTTTGTAACAATTCTATCGGAATTTCCATACCCTGCCACCCCCGACGCAGCAACAACTGGTTTATCCGGAAGTTTCAAAAGTATCTCTTCTACAAATTCTGTCTTTGTTTCAGCATTGTCTAGAGCTTCTATAACTACATCAACGTCATGGAATGGCTGTTCCATCGATCCTTTCTCCAGTTTTTGGTTGAGAATTTCAACTTTAACTGCCGAGTTAATTCTTTTTATGTTGTCCTTTAAAGCTTCGACCTTGATTTTTCCAACTTGGTCCAAGAAATAATATTGCCTATCTAGGTTGCTTTCCTCAATTTCATCAAAATCAACCAGCACAAGTCGCCCTATTCCAGCACGAGCAAGAGCAACAGCTGCATTAGAACCGAGACCACCAGCCCCTGCAACACCAACACTTGACTTTTGAAGTTTTTCCTTTATTTTATCAAATTTTTGTTTGTCCATAGAGTTGACATTTCTCCTATTTACTTATACCAGTAACCTTTAATCATTTTTACTTCTTTTTCTGGATTTAAACTCCACATCTAGTTAATTTGTTTTTTGAGCGCTGGTCATTCCAACTAATACTAATTTAACTAAAGTTCAAAGGGATACTAAAATTTGGTGAACGCTAAGAAGGCTTTTTTCCATGGTATCTCCCTTTTCTATCGAGGGCTTTGGAAAATCCTTTATAGAAGTCTCTTTATGGTCATCACCATCACTTATGTACAAGGAGTGAGAAATGGATGAGTTTTAGCAGTTTTATCCTAAAGCAACAGGATCAAAAAAATGAAAGGTTTTGGAGACCGTCCTGCTCTGATGAAACAACAGATAGGTTGGAAACTTTTTATTCCATTTGTTTGCTTTAGAACGGAAACGGTTAAGCAGAACCTAGGAAAAAATCATAATCTATGGAGAAAAAGGGTCAAAAGTCATTGGAAATACGTGAAAAAATCAGGGAAATATAGGAACTTAGCATGATTTCACGTAAATAAAATGGAAATAAAAAAACAGAAGATTATCCAAACCGCTCTATAGATTGTATGCTTCAGCCAGATGAAGGAGAACCCAAAGAATACTGTGCTGTAAAAACAAAAAAGAATAGTTTTATCTCTAGTGTTCTTAAAAAATTCGATAGAAAACCAAAAGAACCTAAAATTAATTTTTCCCTCGATGACATTCTCCTTGTAAATGGCCCGCCACTGGAAAAATAATTAGATTCCATAATAAATCGTCTTTTTTAAAATACATCACACAAAGCAAATATTTAAGAAGGTGATTTTTATATGACCCCCCATTAGAACATAGGAGCATAAAAATGACAGAAGGAACAGTAAAATTCTTTAACATGAGAAAAAACTTTGGGTTTATAACCGGGGACGATGGAAAAGATTACTTCGTCCATACAAGCGGATTAGCCGAAGGAACTTCATTAAATGAAGGAGATAAAGTCTCTTTTGAAGTTGTCGAAGGAGATAAAGGCGAAAAGGCTGAGAAAGTTAAAAAGCTTTAATCCCTTTTTTAAATTATCCATATAAGAACATGGATTTGTTACAAATCAATCTTGAGGTTGAGTTGTAATAGTTGTTTGTCGAAAGAGTGGGTGCTAATGCCCACAGACGTTTTTTTTATCCATCAAAACCCCCATTTAGAGTATAAACAATAGTGGCGATAAGTTATATCCCCATTGAAGATATTCGCCAATAGTTAAAGTGTGAACATTGAACCATTAGCAGGTATTCCTAACGAGAATATACTATTTATTAACATGATTAGTTTATGAAATGGAAAATGGAAGATTATTTATTATCTATTGTAACCAAAGTAGTCGTCTCAGTAGCTGGAAACTAGATGAAAGTACAATCAACTTTGACATAAATCTAAGGGATTTTCAATTAGATGAACAGCGAAATTTATCAAAAATCGACAATCTCCGAATTGTTGCTAAATTACCCACATCAAACAAAGGCATCAAAAAACAACCCAATATTATGCGTTTACTCGTTGCTGGTAGTATTGAGTTCATCAAATATTTAGGGACAAAAAAAACGATTCTCCATCTTCACAAGTAAAACAAGATTTCAAACTATTTTTATTACATATGAAAATATGCCCCCGTTGGGAATTACATTGTTCACCAGGAGCAAATTTTAGGAGAATTTTGTAAAATAGATAGAGTCTTGTTTTATATTAATTCTGTTCAGATCGTGGAATGAATATCAATTTGAAAAAATACATATGTTAACAGTATTTACTTAATGTTTGGCTAATGCACTAAGTGTTTTTTTATGTCCATTTGCTATTTTAACGATTTCTCGAAATTCTTCATCAGCAATTTTTTTCCTAGTTTCTTCTGAAATGTTATCTTTCAAATTTTTTGATTTTGCCATTCATAATCCACTCTTTTATTTCATTTTTAGAATAATAATTTTCTCTTATACCAATCATTACCTTAACATTATTTATCGTATCAGGTATATTAAATTTTCCTCCATTATTGAGGACAAACTTTTTTGTTGAGAGAAAAGCAGTTCGTTTATTTCCACTTTCAAAAGCATGTATGCGTGTTAATTCAATGAGTAATCGTGCCGCTTTATCATAAATGTCCCCTGGATCTATTTTTGTTTTATCTATAGTTCTTTGTATATATGAAACACTAATCGTTTTTGCTTGATCACTTTTACTTTTTCTAAACATTTCAATTGCAATAGTGTTATAATACTGAATCTCATCAATAGTAGGATACACAATTACAACCATGAAAGAGTTGAAAGAGAGGGAAGCGTATAATCTTTACGTTTATTTATAAAAAATATCTAAATTTTCTACATTATGCTAATCAAACTATTGTTGGATTGAAATCAAATATCCCTCTCCTATGCCCATACTAAAGTTAGTGCTCCCGACGGGATTCGAACCCGTGTAGCCAGCTCGAAAGGCTGGAATGATTGACCGGACTACACCACGGGAGCAAATTGAGCAGCCCTGTCCAGATTCGAACTGGAGTCGCTGGCTCCAAAGGCCAGCATGTTAACCACTACACCACAGGGCCTAGCTGTCATGAATGTAGCGGGAAGGATTACAATAATCATATATAGCGTTTTGGATATTTCAATGTTTTATTCCATGGAGTATCGTCGCTTGTCCAAAACATGCTCTTTTCGCATATTTTTGTATATGAAACGAAAACTTCGATTTATTGGCAACAGTTCGTTTTTGGCAATCCCTAAATAAGTATGTGATTTATATAATTTTCAGCACGAAGATAAAACGAGCATAGAATCAATTTGGTATATGTAAACCCTTTATATATTTAGATTCTTATTTCCATAGGAGGTAATGCGTTTGATAAATGGGGAACTTCCAGATAAAATTTCTAATATGCTGAAAAATCAAAAATTAGTAATTGCAACAGCTGAATCTTGTACAGGTGGTCTTATTGCACATACATTGACAAATATTTCTGGTAGTTCAGAATATTTTGATAGAGGAATTGTTTCATATAGTAATAGGGCCAAAATGGAATTGTTAGATGTTCCTGAAGATATGTTGAAAAAATATGGTGCTGTTAGCATGGAAGTGGCAAAGAGTATGGCAAAAGGTGTTAGAATTAAATCAAATGTGGATATTGGTATATCTACTACAGGCATTGCTGGCCCTACAGGTGGTTCTAAAGAAAAGCCAGTAGGCCTGGTATTTATTGCTGTTTCAACGGAGAGAAACACAGTTGTTAAAAAATTTAATTTTTCAGGAGATAGATCGCAGAACAAAAAAAGCACCTGTGACGCAGCACTTGACATGCTTCTAGATTTTCTGACCAGATGATGGTGATATCGATTGTTACACATAGATGGTTCATATGGTGAAGGCGGTGGGCAGATTCTACGTACTGCCGTTGCACTTTCAGTTTTAACAAAAAAACCAGTTGAAATAACTAATATCCGTGCTAATCGATCAAATCCAGGTATAAAACCACAGCACTATGCAGCCATAAAAATTATAGGCGAACTATGCAACGCAGAAACAAGTGGATTAAACATTGGGTCATCCAGTTTAACATTCTCACCTAGGGAAATCACAGGCGGAGAGTATAATTTTGATATAGGTACTGCAGGGAGTATTATGCTAGTTTTTCAGGCATGCATACTATGTTCAGTAAAGACAAAAACACCAATAACACTACAAGTAATCGGTGGGACAGATGTAAAATGGTCGCCATCATGGGATTATTTCAAACATATTTTTCTACCATTGATGAAAAAAATGGGATTACCGGTAAGTGCACATTTGATAAGACGAGGATATTATCCAAAAGGAGGAGGCGAAGTCGTACTCACCATCCAGCCATGCAAAGACATCCAACCATTAAAACTAGATAAAAAACAGGAATTTACAACAGTTGAGGGTATTATCAATATTGCAAATCTTTCAGAACACATAAGCAAAAGGATGAAGCACACAGCAATAAAAACATTGCTCAAAAAAAACCTGGAAGCATCATTAAAAATAGAAAAGGCTACATCACTCTCTGCAGGTACCGGAATTACTGTATGGACACAAACACACAATGTCATTCTTGGTGCAACAGTTCTAGGGGAAAGAGGACTGCCTGCCGAAAAAATTGGAGAAAACGTTGCAACAGAGCTCATCCGTGAAATCGAATCAGGCGCAACACTTGATACCCATGCCTTTGACCAGATACTACCGTATATGGCCTTGGCAAGAAATAATGAGCAGTCTTCATGTATTGTGAAAGAGATAAGTAGTCATGCGCAGACTAACATGTGGCTTATTCGTCAATTCTTCAATAATCAAGATATGTTCCATATAGAAAATAAAGAAGATTTTAAGATCATTAGAGTTAAAGGAATCGGCTATTTATAAAAGTGTTTTATGTGAAATATCGCACCTACAATATACAGGAAAAATTCTAGTAATAGAAAAAATTCGATGATTGACGTATTAAAATACGTCACATTTATAAACCACTATTTAATAGTAATTTCTGAGTCGGAGGTCGGATTTATAACAATTAGGTTTACTTTTTTGTGTATAGACTCACCCACCCCCCCTAGACCTCCTACTTTCCTCCTATTTTTATAATATTGAAAGAAATATTTACTAATTTGTGTTTTCAATAATTTTGTGCCATGAGGTTGATGAAAAATTGAATGACAACAGTGAAAATAAGGTTAGCGTCATAAATTTCATCTGTTTAACATATCAAGGGACTTTATCTTATTCCTAACAAGACGTATCGATATTGCCACAAATATCAAAGCAGCAAATAGACTTACTACCAATCCCACAATGTCAAGAGAAACGAGAAAATTATAGAAGGCATGAACAAAAATTGCCAGTACAAAAAATGGAAGTACCCGCAATATTGATTTTCCCAGGATAATTGTTTTTCCATACCCATACCCAGTTAATGCAGTTGCAGAGGCATGCAGCAGACATCCACCAAAACTTCTGATTATAATCAAAACAAGGAAAACAAATAGCCCTTCAGATAAAAAACACCAACCATATAGCAAATTTTCTGTTGCCGAAAAACCTAGTCCCGCAACTGCACCATAAATAAGTCCATCCTCAAGTTCGTCAAGCTCTTTTTTAACCGTTTTAGTTCTTAGTGCAAGGGGTTTTGTCAATTCCTCAGCAAAAGGAGCGATAATTATTGCCGTTACAAGACCAAGAATATTACCATCATCAAAGGAAATAGCAAGAGAAATACCAAGGATCAACTCTAAGATTATCGAGGCGACTATAGCAATAGTTGCCCCCCATAAAAAACATACGATTATCGGTTTCCATTTCTCCCTATTGTACTTTTCTGTGTTTCTAATCCAAATTGCATATAGTATTGGAGGTAAAAACGCAAAGGAAAACAATAAAATCGTCTCTAATAAGTGCACAATATAGGAAAACCAGTAATAGTTTATTTAGTTTTTACTTTCTTAAAATATATTGTAGAGTCCAAAATCATTTCCCACTTTAAAAATTGTTGAGATAAGCATATAAGGATGGGAAGGATTTATCGCGATTTATGAAAATCGCACATATATCCGACATACATTGCAATTATGGTAGTGATTTCAACAGCAAGGTTTTCGATAGTGCCGTAAAACTTTTAAACAAAACTGATTCGGATCTAGTTTTTATTTCAGGAGATTTAACTACTTGCGGACTCCTTTCAGAATATAAACTTGCTAATGAAAAGTTAAAGGAGATAAATGGTAAAATCGTCATCGTCCCAGGGAACCATGATGAACGGAATCTTGGATACAAACTATTCCCAGAGTTTTTCGGTGATCCAAGTTTTATACACACTTACAAGAATCTAAGCTTTGTCGGTCTGCCATCAAGCGAACCGGATAAAGATGACGGAAGACTTGGGAGAAGAAGACACAGACTTATAGAAAGGGGGATAAAAAAAGGTAAAAAGCTTACAATTGTTGGGTTTCATCATCATCTCATTCCAGTACCTAACTCAGGCAGAGAAAAAAACATCATTGAAGATGCTGGCGAAACTCTGGACATCATCTTAAAAAATGAAATACCACTTGTTCTTATGGGACACAGACACGTTCCCTATGGTGTTAAAATTCATAAAACACTACTTGTGAACGCAGGTACTTTTTCTTGTAACAGAACCAGAGCGCATTTTGGACACACCTTTAACATCATTGACATAAACAATGAGAACATCACAGTCACGGTTGTCAATATTACAAATAATAAACAGAAAAAAATGATTAAGTTTAACCTAGAGAATAGACATTATAAAAATAGATACTACAATCCAGACACCAGAATAGAGTAGCTGTTTTTTTCGTAATGCTTATTTACGGAAATTGCAATTCAGGTCTAAATATCACGTTAACTGAGGTGGAGGTTCTCGTTGGATCCAACGTTACTGTTCATTGCGGGTGGTGCAGCTGCTATCGGTTTTTACATGGCATGGAGCATCGGTGCAAATGATGTGGCCAATTCCATGGCTACTGCTGTAGGTGCAAAGGCAATCACTTTCAAGCAGGCAGTACTCATTGCAGGCATTCTAAATTTTGCCGGTGCCATACTTTTAGGCCCTCATGTTGCTGGAACAATCAAAGGCGGCATTGTAAAGGGCAGCATGATTGCAGATCCTCACACTTTACTACTGGGTTTTGTAGCATCGCTTCTTGCAGCTGCATTGTGGGTAACTCTATCAACTTGGAGAGAACTACCAATTTCCACAACGCATTCAGTGGTTGGTGCATTGATTGGCTTTGGCATAATTGCAGGAGGTGTATCCTCAATTGATTGGAGCGTCATGGGAAAAGTTGCATCGAGTTGGGTACTTTCACCTGTTGTTGGTTGCATAATCGCTTTTTTTGTGTTCAAAGTCATAGTAAAAACAATTTTTGCCAAAGACAAACCTGTGAAAGCCGCTAAGATTGTTGGTCCACTTGCTATCGGCGTTACTGCATTTTTAATTGTTTCATCTCTATTTTTAAAAACCAAATTGAGTGAAATGAGTGGGGTATCGGATTTACCTCAGGTACTTTTAATTTCGACAGTTATTTCTGCAATTGCTTGCATAATAGCATTGTTTTTACTTAGAAATATTGAAGCCAAATCTGTCGAAGATTATATAACTGTTGAAGGTATTTTTAGGAAATTGCAAATTGTTACCTCTTGTTATGTTGCGTTTTCACATGGTGCAAATGATGTGGCCAATGCTATAGCCCCAGTCGCAGCAATTATTCCTCTTGCCAATGGGGAAATGAGTTTAACTGCAGGAATACCTACTGAACTATTGGCACTTGGTGGAATCGGAATAGCATTTGGATGCCTGACCTGGGGGCGTAGAGTTATGAAGACAGTAGGGGGAAGGATTACAAATCTTACCAATACAAGAGGTTTTTCAGTAGATTTCGCAGCTGCCACAACAGTACTTGTGGCATCAAAACTAGGTCTCCCTATCTCCACATCACATACGGTTGTCGGGGCAGTTATTGGAGTTGGACTTGCTAGAGGTTTGGAAGCCATTGATTTAAGTGTAATTAAAAAAATTGTTGTTTCATGGTTGCTTACAGTACCCATTGCTGCTGCCACATCAGCGGTAATTTTTATATGTCTAAGAGCAATAGTAGGATAAGAACTAGGTGAGAAAAATGGAAAATAAAAGAAATCATTTCAGAGCACCAGTTGCTGATACCTTTAGGAGGAAGTCACCTTTTGGTCAATTACTAGATCACATGGAAAAAGTTAGGGAATGCATTGATATTCTTGGAGATGGATTAACTAGTTATTATAAAGGAGACTATAAAGGATTTTCAGAATTAGCTGAGAATGTATCAAAAATTGAGCATGAAGCCGACCTTATAAAAAGAAATTTACGCAATCATCTTCCCTCTTCACTTTTTATGCCTGTGGATAAAGGTAAATTTTTGTGGGCGTTAAGAGAGCAGGATGCAATTTTAGATCATGCAGAAAACCTAGCCAAAATGCTTGATATGCGCCATACAAAGATTCCGAAAAAACTGCAGGATGTGTTCATTGAACATGCAAAGCTCGTTATGAAAACAGTAGAGGCAATGCAGGATGCAGTTGGAAACATTAGAGATTTGATTGAAACAAGTTTCGTAAAACGTGAGCGGGAGCAAACTAAACAATTTATTTACAAGGTTCATGAATATGAGTGGAAGGCTGACCAGAAAAAACTTGAGGTGACAAAAGGAATCTATAAGCTTGAAAAGAAACTTGATCCTATGGATGTGTACCATTTGCTAAAGATCGCCGACTGGGTTGATGATATAGCAGATCATGCAGAGAATGTCGCTGATTGGCTAAGAGCAATGATAGCAAAATAAGATTGTAAAACCCTACAAAAGATTGATAAAACATTCTTTATTAATCTTTTTTAATGCTTGATACGATTCTAATAGCATTTCCAGCTGTGTTCATTCCTTTATTTATTATTGTAAATCCTTCATCAACTCTTGCACTTTTTTCAGCAATAACAAGTAATTATACAAAAAAAGAAAGAAAAAAAACTGCAAGAAGTGCTGTTACTTATGCTACAATTCTTTTATTTATATTTGCAATAGCCGGATCAGCTATTCTATCATATCTCCAAATAGAGATTTATTCCCTGAGAATTGCTGGTGGAATTCTCCTTGCTTTTGTAGGTCTTGATATGACCAGAAGAGGACAACAGTTTGGAGAAGGCGATCCAGGTAAAGAGCAAAAGGTAGATTATGCACTTGTTCCACTTGCAATGCCATCTTTATCTGGGCCAGGGGCAATAACTGTTACAATTGTAAGCATGCAGAATCCTGATTTCAATCTTTCATGGTGGATCTTATTACTTATTGCATTTGCAGCAATCATACTTACAATGATTATAACATATTTAATTTTTTTAAGCTCAACATATATTATTAAAGTCCTTGGAAAAAAAGGAATGGACGCATTTACAAGAGTAATGGGGCTTCTGACAGTTGCTATTGCTGTTCAATTTACTTTGACTGGAATTGCATCCTGGGTTCAAACACTTAATCTATAATTTTTTTATTTGTAAAATTTAACAGCATTTATATTAATAGGAATACCCAATGAATTAGCGATAACATCACATTTTGTTCTCATAAGATATACTATAGGATGATAATCTGTTTCTGAAAAAGATTCATAGTTTGCCATTCCCTTGCAAAGTATCAAATCAACCGGTTTCAATGCCTTATCAAGTTCAGATGGGAGTTTGTTAAAATCCACGCCAACTGCAAAGCACCCTGTTGTCAGAATTTTGTCTACAACTTCTTCAAACTGTAGCTTCTCAGCATCCTCCATGGTAGCATCACTAAGAACTGGTTCACCTTTGACAACTAAAGTCAGAAACATTTTTGGGTTGAACTTCTTTAGTTCACGACAAAGAATCTTATCAAATACTATCTCCCCACAGTTATCTGTAAATAGCAAGACATTTTTTGATTTTTTTAATAATTCCTTTAACCTTGCCGAGTCATCATATCCAAGTCCATCAGCTACTGTTTTTTCAAAGATATCTTTCAGCATCTCTGGATGTGTACTTGCCCCCTCAATTCCAAAATCCATAGTGTTCCCAACAATTGAACATAACATACTCATTTTCAATGGATCATTGGACTCTTCAACGAGTTTTTCAACCTGTGGAACAAGTGACATCGCAACTTTGTTGCTTTGGTTTTTTAAATCCTTGTATGGATCATCATCACCAAGTGTTTCATAAACCAGTTTGTGCACCTCTGTAGCAATTGTTGCACTGCATCCATTTGGATCATAAAGCTCAGAGAGAGCCTGGCAGGCATTACGTATAACCTTGGTTTTAATCTTAGGATCCTTAGTGCTCTGTTCTGCTTCAAAAATAATACGTTTTATTAGACATGGCACACATTGCGTTTGAATCTTCATACAAAACCCCTAGAAACAAAACTATCTATTATAGTCTTACTACTGCAGTTGTTTACAGAGATATATCCCATCATCCATGAAACCATGTTTTCTATAATACTCCTTAACTCCAACACCGCTTAGGACAAATAAATGTTTTTTATCGAATTCTTCAAGGCAAATGCATTCTGCCTCATCAATGAGTTCTTTTCCAAATCCCTTATGCTGCCATCCCTTTTTTGTTTTTTTTCCAATTGAAAGCTCCCTTCCAAGCACTTTCAACTCCCGTATGATCATACAAGGATTTTTTAAGAGTTCATAACGGTGAGGAAGAGTGACATCACGCAGGCGAAGATAAGCAATAAGCAAATCATGTTTTCTCTCAACAAGGGAGATAAAAATTTCCTCTCCACCGCCAGCATCATAATGAATGCTTTCAAGACCGATGTCTCCATCATCTATCTCAATTTTTTCTTTTAATAATCTATGACCAATCTCTCGACATCTAATGCACCTGCATGTTTCACCATGTTTTTTCATCTCACTTTCTACCAGCTGACGTAGATTACTCTTGTCAACACCTGCATCAATATATGGTGCTGGAATATCTCGTTGAATCCTTTGTATGCGAACCCATTCTGGAACATAACCCTTAAGTTTTGCAACCAGCTTTACTGCCCCCTCATTAGAAAGTGGCTCATATTCACCTTTTTTCCATAAATCATATAATTGAGTTCCTTTGATCGTAAGCGTTGGGTAAATCTTAATCATATCTGGCTTAAAGTCAGGATCCTCAAAAATAGTTTGAAATGACTCAATATCCCTCTCTGTGTCAGAGCCAGGAAGACCAGGCATCATGTGATAGCATACCTTAAAACCACATTCCTTGGCAATACGGGTGGAAGATATGGAATCCGTAACTGTATGACCTCGTTTCATACCATACAAAACATCGTCAAATACTGTCTGAACTCCCAGTTCAACTCGAGTTGCACCAAGTTCCAAAGCATTGTCAGCATGCTGCAGTCTAAACCAATCTGGCCGGGTCTCAACAGTGAGCCCTACACAACGAGATAAGGCAGTTTCATTCTTCTTTTTGGCCATTTCCAACGATGGTGATGCCTCTCTGTTGAGAGCATCAAAACACCTTTTGACAAACCATTCCTGATAAAAAGGAGTTCTGGATGTAAAAGTCCCACCCATCAAAATAAAGTCAATTTTATCAACAGAATGACCAATTACTTTCAGCTGTTCTATCCTGCTTTCAGTCTGCAAAAAAGGGTCAAAATCATTTAATAACGCCCTCATGGCTGCGGGTTCATGACCAGTATAGCTCTGAGGAGTATTGATTTCAGGTCCACCAGGACAAGGAACACACCGTCCATGTGGACACTCCGCTGGAGAAGTCATAACCGCAACGATAGCAACACCAGATATTGTACGCATTGGCTTCTTACGCAGTATATCAGTAGCAGTTTCTCTTTCTAATTCCGAAAACTCAGAAGGCAAACAAGCTAGTATCTCACTATCTGGGGGAACACTATTGAACTTGTATTTCTTGCAGAGCTTGACTTTAGTCTTATGTAACTCTTCCTTAGATTGAATCTTTTTGGAGAGGATAAGATCTATGATTTCGGAATGGAAAGACATCAAAAAGCCCATCATATCAACAGATAAAAATCTTTGTTATTTTGTTATATTAAAAGATGTCATTAAGATATCTTTGTGGTAAAATGAATAAATCTGGAGGAAACCAGGACCAAACATTAAAAAGAGTGTCTTATTTACCAATTAGGAATTGAGGCATATCTATGAAAACTAATTCGATAATAGAGTTGATGTTAAAGGATCATGAAAAAATTGTCGATTATCTCAATAAAGTTGAAGAGAGTGGTCATCCTGATATTGAAGCTTTTTTAAAATTCGAATGGCATCTCAAAAAACACATATTTATTGAGGAAAAAGCAATATTTATTTCTTATCAACCTAGTGATGATTCTGAGGAAGAAAAGATATTCAATAAACTTTCAAAAGAACATACAGTAATTATGGATTTACTTGATAAAATATCAAAAGAATCGTTCCCAAGAGGCAATATCAACTTTAACAAATTAAAGAAACTGCTTGCAGTACATAAAAAATTTGAAGAAAATGAAGTCTATCCAAAACTGGAAGAGAAATTAAATGAGAAGAATAAACAAGAGATTATTGAGAAAATAACCGAGATAATTTAAATTATCTAATAACTTGGTTTTGGACAGATTATTTTAAGATTTTATTTTGAGTATATTTATAGTTAGAAAGGTTTTTTAAGAATTGGCTGTTGTTTGCCTCAGATAGTAATCAGGATAAATTAAATATAGAAAATTTCTTAAATTTATTAACAAAATTAATATTGTAAGCGAAAAAACAGGGGACAAGAACCATTGGACATAATAAAAACAAATAATTTGACAAAAAATTTCGATGGTCTTACAGCAGTTGATAATATATCATTCTCTGTAAAAAAGGGAGAAATCTTTGGTTTTCTAGGACCCAATGGTGCAGGCAAAACAACCACAATAAAAATGCTTACTACGTTGTTACATCCAACGAAAGGTTCTGCTGAGATTGCTGGATTTGACATTACTGCTGCAAGAGATAAAGTTAGGCAAAATATAGGGGTTGTATTCCAGGAACCTGCTCTTGATATAGAGCTTACTGGAGGAGAAAATCTCGAATATCATGCAAGAATGTATGGTCTTAATCGAGATAAAAGAAAAACTAGGATAGATGATGTTCTAAGCTTAGTCGACCTTGAGGATAAAAAAAACGTTCTTGTGAAAAATTATTCTGGCGGGATGAAGAGAAGACTTGAAATAGCACGTGGTCTGATGCATTATCCAACGGTTTTGTTTCTTGATGAACCCACGCTTGGTCTTGATGCACAAACAAGAAGAGCCATATGGAATTATATTGGGAAGATGAATAAAGAAGAAGGTACCACTATTTTTTTAACAACACATTATATGGATGAAGCTGACTTTCTTTGCGATAGAATTGGAATTATAGATCACGGTAGCATCCTTGTTATCGATTCAGTTACAAATCTTAAAAATTCTGTTGGTAATGATGTAATAACGCTTTCATGTTCAGATATGGTCAAATTAGTTAAAAGATTGGAAGAAGAATCATGGATTAGTAATATAGAACAACATGACTCGTTTGTAACACTGGGTGTAGAAAAAGGAGAGGAAAAGATACCCGTTATAATTGAGATTGCTCAAAGTCTGAATATAAGGATTAAATCAATCAGTGTCAGAAAACCAACACTTGATGACGTATTTCTCCATTTTACAGGTAGGACAATGCGCGACCAAGAGGCAGCAAATACTGCTAGAAGTGTACCTCCTAGATTCCATGGTAGAAGGAGATAGTTATGAAATCTGTAGAATTTCAAGCAATCTATATTATGTGGCTACGACAGATGAAACGTTTTGTCCGGTCCAAAAGCAGACTTGTCTCTTCCATAGTACAGCCATTGTTTTTTCTTTTTATTCTTGGATCAGGTTTCAGAGTAGCTACATTTGCGGAGGTGGATGATTACTTGTCTTTTCTTGCCCCGGGCATCATTGCAATGGCAATCTTGTTTTCTTCTATGTTTACTGGTATTTCAGTGTTATGGGATAAGCAATTTGGATTCTTGCAAGAAGTTTTAGTAGCGCCAGTTAGCCGTTTTTCAATAATAATTGGACGTACACTTGGTGGTGCCACAGTAGCATTAATCCAGGGATTTATAATTCTACTAATTGCTTTAGGCCTTGGTGTGAAGATATCTGGAGTTTTTGGTTTGTTGTTAACTTTTGTTTTCATGATCCTTATAGCTTTCACAGCAGTTGGATTTGGTCTCGTAATTGCTTCTAAAATGGAAGATTTTCAAGGTTTCCAACTTATAATGAATCTGCTTATCATGCCTCTGTTATTTCTATCATCAGCGTTTTTCCCGGTTACTGCTGATCCCAGGCAACTGATTCCAATGGATAAAATATGCTTTTTTAACCCTTTGTTTTATATGGTTGATGGTCTACGTGGCAGTCTAATAATAGGTACAGCTACCGTAAATCCCCCTCTGTTAGATCTTCTAGTTGTTTTGGTGGTATGTATCATTATGATGGGGCTTGGTAGCTATTTCTTCAGCAAAAGCGAGGTGTGATACGCTTTTAATTTATATTGGGGAAAAAAGTTAAATAAACAAGGTATTCTGCACAAAATTGAAATAAAAGTAGCAACAAATAACACCTATTCACTTTGTTTTCTCCTCTACACAGTTTCTAAATGTTTTAATCATGTTTATCAGAGAACATGCCACTGTTACTGGTCCAACTCCTCCAGGCACAGGTGTAATTTTCCCAGCTTTTTCCTTCACAGAATCAAAATCTACATCTCCGCATATGCCATCCTTTGTATTCACTATTCCAACGTCTATTACAAAAGCGTTTTTCTTTACATACTCACTTGTTATTATCCTTGGTATCCCTGTGGCTGTTACAAGAACATCTGCCCTAGATGCATATTGTTTTGTATTCTTTGTGAAAACATGACAAACGGAAACCGTGGCATTCCTGTTAAGAAATAGAGCAGAAAGTGGCTTTCCCACGACATTACTATGGTTAATAATAACTATGTCCTTTCCTTTGAGATCCATGTTTTCGTGTTCCAAAATAGTAAGCACCGATAGCGGGGTACATGGCACAATATATTCATCACCGATTAGAGTTCTACCCATATTATATGGAGTAAATCCCTCCACGTCCTTTTTGGGATCTATTGCATTCATCAGTATATCTGAAGAAATATGACCTGGTATAGGAAACTGTATCAGAATTCCATGAACGCTTTTGTCTTCATTTAATTCAGATATGGAACGTAAAATTTCATTTTCAGAAACATTCTGTGGAAACTCTAGATGATTTGACACTATCCCTGCCTTTTTACAGGCATTATCCCTTAGCCTCAAATAAAGAGCTGATGTTTGATCCTCACCAATTTTAATTGTGGTTATATTCGGCGTAGTTTTGTATCTTAATTTTAATTGTTCTACTTCCTCAGCAGTTTTTCCGTGTAGGTTACCTGCTATTTCCCTTCCATCAATAATTTTTGCAGTCATTTTCAATTCAAAAAGTAAAATTTAGGTGGGGTTATAAATCCTCTGGTTATAGTTTCAGCTTGGTTACAAAATCAGGAAACTTTGTAATACAATGTCTTGTATACATATGAAGGTATTCTTTTTTAAACTGGCCTTAGTGTTCCTGCAAATACCTGCCATGCTAAAGCTGATTTTGCAATTAAACTTAGGACAATATACATTCTTTCCCCATATAGATAATCTTTCCATTTGCCAATTTTTTTGTATTGGAGAAACATGTTTATTGCAAATAAGTTAAAGAATATTGCAATAGTAATAAATATTACAATTACAAAATCAGGAACTGATTCTGCAGTTATTAGTGGAATGAAGATAACAATCCATGGAATAAATCCTGAAATACAGCCAATAGAATAGGATGTCCAATTTGTTTTTTCGGTTGTTTGATTATGTAACTCCATCATTAATCCCATTAGATTCATTACAGCGGTTAATGTGAATAATGCGATGATTGTACCAATATCGTAAATTGTAACAAGCATTGAAATAATAACTATCATTAGAGATGCACTTAATGAATATTCAATCCATCTTGCCGGATTCATATGTTTTTTAAGTTTTTTTACATACCACTTATAAAGAACAGTTGCAATAAGAAAATGTGCTGTTGCAGACATAAATATAAAAAGTGCTACTAATGGCCCAATACGAACATCGATAAATGATACTGCAACTGGGATAATTGTTTGAGTTGTTGTGTTATATTCCGGTGTTGAATAAGTTAACGGTAGAGCAAAATCCTTACTGAGAATTAGTATTAAACAACCTTGGATAAAATGAAAAAAACCCATGATTGCATTGAACCTTCTTAATCTGGTAAAACATTCTTCTCCAATTTTAGTAAAACAATCTACTGTTTTTGAATTTGTTTCTTCTGATGGAAAAGTAAATTTTCCATATGTATTACAATTTGGACAACTTAATTCAATTGTTTGATTAAGTCCCCCTTTTACATTAAATTGATGTTTACAATTTGGACAACTTATTTCCTTTTCAATAAATTTAGCTTTCATATTTTCTATCCAAAATTTATGAATTCAGTTATGATAAAAGAATGTATCGATTTTTACCTAATATCAAATCTCCATCAAAATCAGCAAGTAATAAAGTTACTCTTTTTATTTTATACACAATAAATAATTAAACCTCTGGTTATATCTTCAGCTTGGTTACAAAATCTGTTTAATTTTTTGAAATATAAACAATAAATAATTAAATCTATTTATCTTCCCCTTCTTTAAGATTAATAATGACTAGCTTCACTTACCTCCTTTTATGTTCAGCTTCTAAATTTCTAAATAGTAGGACAGACCATATTTTTTCCACCTTTTAGAACACTGTAAAAAGGGTTAAGTTAATAGCATTGAAAAAGCCTATTCTGGGTATCCAACAAAATTTTTTTATGGAAGTGGCATTTCCACAATTTTTACATGCTGTGCATAACCAAGATAATAACAAGATAATCCGTTTTGGATAACTGTCCCACGAAAATCAGTTATACCAACATACCAGTATCCCCATTCTAACATGTCTCCAAAACCTTTCTTCCGAATGTTTCCATACATTGAGGTGTCATTCCAACTAACCTCTCCGTTTTGTCCAGATGACCACAACCATCCCCTTGAAGGATTATAATATGTATCATCCCCTCCGAATGTTTCAGAATATCCTATACCTATGGTGGCATTTATATCAAATGGAAATAAATTTTCAATTTCATCTAGATCAAAATCAAACAACCATTTGAAATAAGGTGATAAAAACCCTAGACTATTAATCAGAAATAATTCAAAGTTAGTAAACCTACCCCAAACACGAGTGTTTGAAATTTCTCCACAAATTTCGCAATCCCAGTTTTCATTTTCACCGTAGGTAATAACATCAGAATGAGATATTTTTTCTAATAATCCATTTCCCCCTTGATTTGGGTTTATCCTAAATGGTATATCAAATGTTTCTTTGGTAAGTAACCATGAAATTAAATTAAGTTTATTTAGCTCTATTATGGTATCAATAAATAAAAATTCTTCTTTTTCCATATTTGTTTTCTCATCCAATTTGTTATACAATTTATCAAAAAGCGCATCGAGTCTTTCAACATCTTCTGTAGACAATCTCACATTATATTTTTTTATTCCATTGACATTACATATTTGAACTGTTGTAATCACATGATCCTGTTTTGATATTGGTGGATGTATATCATAAGCTAACGTTTGAGTAATAAATAACCCAATAACGATAATCACGATTCCTGGAGTTAACATATTCTTCATTTACGCATCCATTGTATTATAAGGAACGTAATAAAATATAAATGTTATGCAAAAGTAAATCAGTCAGAATTATTACTTACATCTTATTCATTTTATGGTTTTTAAAATATAAACAATAAATAATTAAACCTCTGGTTTTCTGCCTATCGCATAGAATTGTGGAAAGAAGTTGAGTTGTACGCCCTCATCAAGTGATTTTAGATATTCATATTCCCATTTGTCGATTTCTTCTTCGGAAAGCCCTGCACCTTTCAGTGCTTTTACATAGAAATCCCTTGCGTGTAGGTAATATGATTTATCCTCTTCACAACTCCATATACGATTGTTTCCTATGCCTACTTTAGTTTCAAGTCCTGCCCTTACAAATAGCAAACGAAGTTTTCTACCGATGTGTGGATCCCCTCCCCGCTCTTTGATTGCTTTACCAGCAAATACTACATCAATCTTTGGGTTTTCAGGATAGTGTAATTTGCCACCGTAATCAGGTTCAAGAGATGCAAGTACTCTACCACCAGGTTTTGTAACACGCGTCATTTCATTGACTACCTTCTGTGGATTGTCTACCCACATAAAAAAAAGATTGCAGGTGACAATATCAAAAGTATTATCTCTAAATGGAATGGTTTCCGCACTACCAACGTACAGATCCACGTTTTTATAGTCTTTGAGAATGTTTTTTGCTACTTCTATCATATCGCCCGACCCATCTATTCCAATCACTTTACCCTTCGTAAGGTGAGCAATATCCTTTGTAACGGTTCCTGATCCGCAGCCCACATCTAAAACATTTTCTGCATCCTTAAGCCCCACTTCTAGATACAGAGGTATCCTTTCTTCTGCTGTTTCCAATGCCTGCAGTTCCAATTTTTTAATGAAATCATTTAGATCCTCTTTTGATCTTTTATGAAATTCAATATTCTTCTTTTTCTTCATTTTAATGACAAAAACAGACATTACTCTGTTCAGTATAAATTTTTCTTAAAATCAACCTCTACTTTTTTAAATAGATGACTTTTATTCAGTATCCATATGAAAGAAGTTATCCTTCAGGTTGCATTAGACCTTCTAAATGAACATAGAGCACTTTCTATAGCCCAAGATTCAGTAAAGGCCGACAAAGACTGTTGGCTAGAAGCAGGGACCCCCCTGATCAAAAGCGAGGGTATGGACATAATAAGAAAACTCAAGCAAACATTTCCAGATAAAACAATCGTTGCTGATATGAAAATCATGGACACTGGTGCGCTTGAGGTTGAGATGGCGACTAAAGCTGGAGCAGATGTCGTATGTGTGCTCGCTGCATCTGACGATAGCACAATAAAAGATGCATTGAAATCTGCAAGGAAATATGGCTCAAGAATCATGGTTGATCTAATCGGCGTTAAAGACAAGGTAACTCGTGCAAAAGAACTAGAAAAACTAGGTGCCGATTACCTATGTATACATATTGGTATAGATGAACAAATGATTGGAAAAAAACCTATTGATGTTCTTACATCTATCGTTAAAAAAACCGAAATACCAGTCGCCGTTGCTGGCGGACTAAACAGCGAGACTGTTGCAGAGATTGCCAAGGCGGGTGCAAGTATAATTATTGTAGGTGGTGCTATCACCAAGGCCAAAGATGTAATCAAGGCAACAAAACAAATAAAAAAAGCAATAATCGAAAAAAAACCTATTGAGTCTACTCTTTTTAATAAATACGATAAAGCTCACCTGAAAGAAGCATTTTCAATGGTTTCTACGCCAAATATCTCCGATGCGATGCATAGACAGGGCGCAATGCAAGGCATTAAACCTGTTGTTTCTGGCTTCCATATGGTTGGCAGGGCACTCACTGTTCGTACGATTGATGGAGATTGGGCAAAACCTATAGAAGCAATAGATGAAACAAATAGGGGCGAGGTTGTAGTAGTGGACGTAAATGGCGGAAAAACAGCAATCTGGGGAGAACTCGCAACGTGGAGTGCAAAGCTTAAGGGACTTGCTGGCGTGGTGATTGATGGAACAGTTAGGGATCTTGACGATATCGTGAAAATGGATTTCCCAATTTTTTGTAGACATATTGCCCCAAACGCTGGTGAACCAAAAGGTTTTGGAGAGATCGGTGCTGAAATAAAATGTGGTGGTCAAACCGTAAGAACCGGTGATTGGATTATCGGTGATGATTCAGGAGTCGTTGTGGTACCGCAGGAAATATCCCAGGAAATTGCCAACCGTTCATTAGGTGTTAAAGAGACTGAGAACCGCATCAGAGAAGAAATAAAAAGCGGCGGTTCACTTGGAAGTATCCTTAAATTAAAGAAATGGGAGAAGAAAGTGGGATGAGTAAAGTTATATTTTTTACGGTTTTTAAAAAATTTCATGATGCGTTAGCCCATTTTAATATCGAGAGTTTTGCCGGAAAAAAAGTTCCTGTCAAACTTCACATGGGTGAACTCAAAAACAAGTATTTTCCCAAACCTGAATTTGTAAAACACGTGATTGACGAGTTGAAACTGGCACATGTAGAACCATATCTCTTTGATACAACTGTTGCTTATCCTGGACTGAGGCATTCTAAAACTGGCTATCGCAAACTAGTTGAAATACATGGTTTTACCGCAAAAAAAGTCGGTTGTGACGTAGTGATAGATGATAAAGGCGTTCCAATTACTGTTGAAAACAGAGAGTATAAGGTTGCTGAGCATCTCGTCGAGTCGACCCATATCTTTGCTTTGTCTCATGTAAAGGGCCATGTTGCAACAGGAATGGGTGGAGCCATTAAGAATTTTGGTATGGGTGGTGTAACAAAAGAAACGAAAATGCGGATGCATCACGGCAGCAGACCCATTTATCAAAAAGACGCTTGCACATATTGTGGTGCCTGTGCCGAAGTATGCCCGTTTAATGCTTTAAAAGTAAAGGAGAATAGTTGGAAACAAAATATGAAATCTTGTTTTGGATGTGGAGTATGCGTTGATGCATGCAAGAGTGGTGCCTTAACATATAAGGATGCTGATTTTCAATATGTCCTTGCGTGTGCAGCAAAGGCATGTGTTCAAGATAAAAATGTGATCTACCTAAATGAAATAAAACGGATTGCAAGAAGCTGTGATTGTGACCCATTTGCAGGACCAGTTATATGTCCAGATATTGGTTATCTTGTATCTGATGATCCCGTGGCAATAGACAAGGCATCTTTAGATCTTGTCAATGATGTTAAAAAGGATGTTTTTGAAAAAGAAAATAATATTAGTCCATTAAAACAAATAAAATATGGTGAGGAGATAGGACTAGGATCTCCCTCATACCAACTTATTGAAATTTAGAAGATGGTTTTTCGCCTATTTCTTTACAACCTGTGGTTTATAGATAAATGCTATGATTGCTGCTATAAAACACAATGCTGCTGCAGGATAAAATGCATATGTGAAACTCAATCCTGCATCTTGAACAGTTCCTGCAAGAATTGGTCCAACTATTCCACCAATTCCATATGCTGTAAATACATATCCATAGTTTAAACCAATGTTTTCTGCACCAAAACTATCAGCTGTCGCTGATGGGAATAATGCAAAGTTTCCACCAAAGTTAAAACCAATAAGAGCAGCTGCTACATAGAAGAACATTGGATTTGATGTTGTATAGAAAAATGCAAGCACCATAAACCCTTGGAAAACACACATTATTATTAGTGCCTTTCTTCGTCCGATATTATCAGAGATTTTACCCCAGATTATTCTTCCAAGACCGTTAAAAATAGGGAGACATATAGCAGCACCAACCACAGCAATATCGGCTGCTTGAGCAGCTAATGGATTTGCAGGGTTGGCAAAACCGTCAACTGGGCTTTTTGCAAAGTTTTGAATGTTACCAATAACCATTAAACCTGCAAGTGCACCTATTAGAAACATCATCCATAGTAGGTAAAACTGGCGTGTTTTAAGCATCTCTTTAGGTAACAAGCCACCTGATTTCTTACCAGTTTTTTCCTCAACAGGGGGATTGTATCCTTTTGGAAGCCAACCAGCAGGTGGGTTAATCATAACAAGACTTCCAATGGTGACAAGCACTAGAAATGCAATTCCATATATTATGAACGCTCCATCAACATTTGCAACTGTATATAAACCATTTTGAAGGGTAATTAAGCCATTAAAACCAAGGATGGATGGTGGTCTGGCCATAAGTATCCATATAAATGCTCCAAAACCAAAACCAGCAACGGCTAGACCGGATACAAGTCCTTTTTTATCTGGGAACCATTTAATTCCAACACCAATTGGTACAACATACGCAAGACCAATACCAGCACCACCCATAAGGCCTAAGAATATTAGTTTCAATGGGAAATTAGCACCAGTAAATCCTGCTAATATATATCCAATACCAAGCATTGCACCACCTAGTAGTGCTATGTTTCTAGGTCCATATTTCTTCTGAAGTCGCCCACCTATTATTGTGAAGATTGCAAATGTCACTAGACCTGCACTAAATATTGCTTGTGTTTCTGTTGATGAGAATGCATATTCACTAATAATTGCTGGTGAAGTTGTTGTCGCTGGAACGCCTTTTAATGGTGTTGTAAAAGCACTCCATGCATAAATTGCACCAAGTGCAACCTGTATCATTATTGCTCCAATAACAATTACCCATCTATTCATAACTTTAGATTCTTGATTTTTCAAACTTTTATCAACCATAGTTAAATCCCTGAGTTCCGCCGAATAAAACACTTATTTAAATATCTGTCGAGAAAATTGAAAGTCTAGTTCGACAGCATAACAATAAATCCAGTAAGAATCATGGTTAATACTATCAACAGTGCCAAAATTTTAACAGCCCATTTTCTAAAAGTTTTCTTGTTAAGTTTCATTTCATCATATCTCCCGATACTTCTATATAAAAATCATCAAATTGTAAAACACCTTTATCCTTTTTCCCTTTGACTTTTGTCTCTTTTTTAACTTGAATATAACCATTCTTTATTAAATGTTTATCTGGAGTTTTTTTATCGACAACCGGTATCTCTGACCATCTGACATCTCCATGCCCTTCGATGGTTTTTATTAGTTCGTCTTGATGTTCCCCAATCCATTTGGTAAGTTTCCCACTTTCTTTTTTGAACAGTGGTCCTATTTCAGAATGAACAGGCTTAACCGAAGTAATTTTTTCTTCGACATCCGGCTTTCCAACAATAAATTCGTGATCATCAGGATAGTTTAATGTTGATTTAATTATTGATCCACTGGGTTTTATCTTGGAAATAATGCTTTTTGTAGAATAGGTTGCAGAGAACTTCATAGAAGCATTTAATGCCATACCCTGAGCGCTTTTCCATGAGCGCACCCAAGAAATGTAGTTTTTAACATATTCCCCTGCTTTTTCAGCCTCGTTATCGATAAGTATCATTTCAGGCCATGGTGAAACATGTATACTCGTACAACCCTCAAATTTTTTATAACACTGGTGATATATCTCTTCTGTAATATGTGGGAAAAATGGTGCAAATAATTTTAGAATACCCAAGCCCAGTGTGTATATCGTGTAGCTAATGCTTTCAACGTTTTCGTTTTTGTATATGGATGATTTTGCCATTTCGATATAGTGATCTGCAAGTTCATGCCACAGGAAGTATTCAATTTCTTTCATTGCCTGAGAGTAATCAAATACATCCATTAGTTCCGTACATTTCTTTACTAGCTTGCTATATTTTGTTAGTATCCATCTGTCAATATCGATTAGCTCTGGTTTTTCTGGTTTAGCATCATTTTTGATTATGTTTGAAATGAATTTCTCAACATTCCATAGTTTACGAAGAAGCCTTGTTCCCCTTACAACATCCTTGTTTCTAAACGCGTTGTCTTCACCCAAAGCACAACTTGCCGCATAGCATCGGAAAGCATCAGTGCCGTATTCATTTATCAATTTTAGCGGGTCAATTACATTTCCAAGACTGGCATGCATGGGTGTCCCATCTTCAGATAATATGAATCCCCCCATCATGATGTTTTCAAAAGGCTTCTCGCCTGTCAAAAGATTGCACCTTAGAATTGTATAAAATGCCCATGTTCTAATTATATCATGCGCCTGTGGCCTGAGAGACATTGGATACAGTTTTTTGAATTTCCCATCATCTCTATGCCAAAATGTGTTGTAGAGAGGCGATATTGATGAGTCCATCCATGTGTCAAAGACATCTTCGCAGCCTTTGAGATCTCCTCCGCATTTTGGACATGTTTCTACTGGTGGTTTATCAATTGTAGGATCAATATAACAATCCTTGGTCCTAGCAAGTACAACATGCTTGCATTTTTCACATTCCCATAGAGGTATTGGTGTTGCAAAATATCTTTGACGGCTGATAACCCAGTCCCACTCTAGGGATTCTACCCAGTCTATGAGTCGTATTTTCATGAACTCTGGGCACCATTTCATCTCATCACTGGAGTTTAATACCATTTCTTTGAATGGTACCGTTTTTAAGAACCATTGTTCTGCATTGATGAATTCGACAGGTGTTTTGCAGCGCCAACAGACACCTACATTCTGTTCCAGTGGACTTTGTGCAATAAGCAAGTTGTTTTTTTGCAAATCTTCAATTACATCCCTGCGTGCATCTTCAATTTTCATCCCCTTGTATTTGCCGCAGATATCCGTCATACAGCCTTCTTCGTCAATACTCATCTCAATGGGTAGTTTGTACTTAAAAACCCAGTTTAGATCCTCTTTGTCACCAACGGTACATATCATAACAATACCAGATCCAAACTCAGGATCTACAACATCATCTTCAACAATCTTTACCTCTTTGTTGAATAAGGGCACCTTTAACATTTGATCTGCAAGCCAGGGTGCACGTTCATCTTTTGGATGAACTGCAACGATCTGACATGATGGAAGCATCTCTGGCCGCGTAGTTGCAATCTCAACGTACATTCCCTTACCATCTTTTCCAATTCCATGATAATTCAAAAGCTGCCCAGGTTGATCTTTTACAAAATGGAATTTTATTGTGTTAAGTTTTGTTGTTCTATCAGCATATGTCACCTCCGCATCTGCCATGGCAGTCATGCAACGTGGGCACCAGTTCACCGGAAATTTACCTTTGTAAATGTGACCTTTATCATATAGTTCGATGAAGGATATCTGGGTGAGCCTTCGATAGTATTCTGCATTAGTCTGATAATATATCGATGGATCCATACTTTCCCCCAGTATGATAAACTGGTCAGTCATGGTTTTGATATTTTTCTCAGCAAATTCAGAACAAAGCTTTGTGAATTCATGTCTATCAATATCTTTACGAGTTATATTCAACTGTCTTTCGACACGTTCCTCAATTGGTATTCCATTTACATCGAAACACAACGGGAAAAACACATTGAAACCACACATACGTTTGTATCTTGCAGCAAAATCTATGTGAGTGTAATGAACTGCATGCCCCGCATGGAGTGGGCCAGACGCATAACGCGGTGGGACATCTATACTATACGGCTTTTTATTGCTATCAAAATCAAAGTGATGGATTTCCATCTCCTGCCATTTCTTCTGCCATTTTTTCTCAATGGATCTCTGATCATATAGTGCTGACATTCTACTTTCTCCACTAGATACATAAGTGAACTAGTAGAGGTCAAAGAATTTTCACTTATAAAAGCCACTCACCGCAGAAACTGTTTTATGTTTGTCACGGACCTGAGCGCCATTTTGATTATTTTGTGTCTTTTATATCTCTACTGCCACTATATCCATAATAATGCCACTTGCAATTATCAAGATACATAAAACCTTTATGCATATGTTTTGCTTTGTGTAATTATTTTTCTCCCTAAAATCTGCAAGTTCATTGCTGTTTTTTTCAAGAAATAGTCATTCTAACTATATAATCAGGTTTTTCTTCCATATGACCATAATAAAATAAAAAGCAAACGTAGTTGGAAATGCAACATTAAAGGCAAAACTCACAAAAATCAATAAAAAGCAAATTACGGGTTTCAATATTATTATTGTATCTTTAGCTTGCATAATTTTCTCTCCCCCTGGTTGATATCTTGTATAAATTTATTTAATTATAATGTTCTAGTGTTTTTTCTCCCCCAAATCTACAAGCTCATTGCTGTTTTTTCTTTTTTCCTTTTTTGAACTTAAGCATTCTCTCATGCATTTCTCTTATTCTTTTATCTACATGATTTTGATAAATATTTGCCATTTTACCTCCCCAGGTCTAATTTAAAAACAGTTCTTTTTATTAATATTTTGTTCGCAGGTGAATATGCAGGTAGATTCTGCAAAATCTACAACTATGCGACATCCAGTTCCTTAAAATATCAATCTTTACTTGATGCGGTGGGCTTAGGTTCTTCTAGTGCCATCTTTCTAAATTCTTTCACTTCATCAACAGAGGGTAAAACAGGTTTGATATGTTTCTTTTTCATCTTTTTATTATATTCCTCTATACTAATTTCTTCTAGTATTTTTCTGCCCTTTTCTCTAATTTGATCCATAGAATCATTCACGGTGTCAACTGTATTCCGCAGTACTATAAAAAGAGGCGACATAAACTGGCGGAATAGTAGTGGAAACCCTTCAAATCTGATATCCATACTTTTATCAACCCTCACTCTCCACCCGGGCTCCGCCCCTAACTCTGATATAGTAACACCCATTCCAACGCTAAGTTCATCTGAAAAAGTTGGATCCCCGTTTATCCACTTGCCATTCACTTTCAGTTCTGCCTCACCATGTATAGCATCAAGAAACCCTAAAGATTGGAAGGTTTCCCTCAATATCGGATCTGGAGCAACCATAACATCATACATCTCTTGAGTTGGAGCTAATCCGTACAATCTATAACGCGCAGGGATACCACCAGCTCTTGCTATAGCTGCCAAAAGCGATAGCTGATCAAGACATACTCCACCTTTCGTCTTGAACGTTTGGAGAGCCCCCCCAATGGGCTTAAAGATTAGATATTTATTAGTTTTAACCCACTTAAAAGCAGCTTGAGCAAATTCCTCATCTGACTTACTTTCTACCCTCAATTGTTCTGCAAGAGCACGTATTTCAGGAGCATCTGATTCACAGAAAAGTGTTGGCCTTAGGTATTTTTTGTTTTTATGCTTCAATTGACCTAGATTATCAAGAATTTTTTTGTTTAGAAGCTTGGTAGAATCATATTGACTCTCATCAGCAATATGTGCCCATGGTACTCGATGATTTCTCAGCCTTAATTTATATGAAGGTATATTTTGGATTATAGATTCAGGGTGGTTTGCAACAATAAATGATAATGGACCTATCGTCTTCAAAAAATTTTTCAAAAGTGGTCTTGGTATTAACAATCCCTTATCTATTCCCTCACTAATTTTTCTAAACATCTTATCACCGTATTTCTCTCTAAATCTATCAAACTTTTTTAATATTAATATAAAATACTTACATTTTACAGCATATATAAATGTTGTCATATCCAAAATTTTTATTGCAACATTTGTTACAATATATTGTTGAAGTTCCAGTAACATTTAACCAATGTTTCCTAAATCAAAATAGAACAATACAATGGGAAAAGAAACACGAGTTTCTTAATTCAAAGAATTGAGTGGAATAATTGCAATTTTCCTTATCCGAAATGCAAAATCAAAATTAGTTCGAATTAGATTGGAAAATTTAGAATAATAGCAGCAAATGTGAGTTTTAAAGAAGAACAACAGATCCCATCTGTTTTATCTATCACCTAAAAGGACTTTAAGTTCTGCTATGTCTCTTTTGACCACTTCTATTTCTTGTAGTTTTTCTTTTTCGAAGCTCCCAATTACGTGATCTAAAGGCGACGTAAGTTTATAGATATAGATTGGCCTCCCTTTCCCTTCCTTTTTTAGATCCCTCTTATCTATCCACCCTTTTTTCTTCAGTTCTTGCATTGCCACACTTACCTCAGGTTGCCTAAGATTTGCCCCCTGTTCAACCTCTGCAGAGCGGCATTCATCAACCTGCGATATATACGTAAGAGTTTTAGCTAGATTCTTTGGCATTCCGAGCTCTGTAAAGATATATACTATCTTCTCATCTTGTTGAGTTAATTTATAAGGCGTATTTTCTTTCATTATTCATCATCCAACATAGTTATTATATTTCGATACATATAATATAAGGGGGACTATATAAATTTTATTATCTAGCAAAATGTAAATTTTAATATAAAAATAGGATTTATTCCAAAAAATTCAACGCTTCTTCAATACGACCCAGTTCAATTCCAGTAGTAAGATTCCCAACAATTGCACCTTTAGTATTTGCCACGAGCCCACTACCAATCAAAGGAACACCATGATTAACCGTTCCAATCATGACACTTACATTGAAAATTTTTTCCAACTGTCTTTTCTCATCTGGTGTAACCTTTGGATGACAAAGTAACCCCTTATTGGTAACAACTGCAGCCATACCAACAATATCCAAAGAACCAATGGTGCCTCTGTAGACTGGCACCTTAAATACCTCTTCTATTTCTTTTAGTGTTTCATCTTTTAGATGGGGGTGTACCATTGCACCATTATCATTTACAAGAATATCATTGCCAGCTGCATTTATTTTATCTTCTATAACAAACACGTCCAGTCCCTGATCCTCAATGATTTTAATATTTGCATCATCAATAAGATCGGTTGCAACCGCCCCATTTGAATTAATTGTAAGAAGAGAACCAACAATATTCGCATCGGCTATGCTTAGTTCCACAAGTGTTACATCCAAGGCAGAAATAATCTTTTTCTTTACCTTTTTGGTAAGTCCCCTCTGTATAAAAGCAACATCTTCATTGGTCCTGCAACAAACACCCACATTAGGATTTTCATTGAAATCTAATCGTTGGAAGCGGGATTTATCTGGCATTTCCTTAAACATAGATGAAAACCCCAAAAGTTATATATTTCCATATAGTTATATGTATGGTTTTTCGCATGGAACGTAAACTTCGTGAAATAGGTGGAAGCATTGTCATAACGATACCGAGACAAGTATGTGACTTATATAAGTTTAACCCTGGGGATAGAATAGGCATAGAACCCATTGGCAATAATGAGTTGAGATTAAAAAAACTTAACCCATAAATTATGTTAAAGAATAATAATCAATAATCCTTTAAATGC
>CAZXHI010000094.1:0-11465 GCA_964640555.1 uncultured Thermoplasmatales archaeon
TAAATTTGTTTTCGTGACATATAATTTTTTACCTGACTTAGTATCAATATTCATAATTTCAAGATGTTCCAATTTTTGTATTCTATCGAATGGAAGGTATTTTTTTATCATCTCTTTAATTTCATCATATGGTTCAACCAATATTGTGAATTTAATCATCATTATTTATTGTATAAGTTTATGCTTATATAAATTTACCGTTCATGGTCGGTATAATTAAAATATAAGACCTAATAGATTATAATTCATAGAATATGCTTTAGGAGTAATATAAACATGAAAAAGAAAATAATAGCTATATTTTTTATAACGGCGATGATTTGTTCAATTCCTAGTTTACAAGGAATTGCAATATTTGAAAAATCAACATGTAAAATTAATTTATATGACGTTGAATGGGCAAAAACATATGGAGGGGATGAATTTGATATGTTTCATTGTGTTCACCAAACTCAAGATGGAGGTTATATAACAAGTGGTGCAACTGAGGTATCTAATAGATATTTTCCTATGTTAACGAAACTTGATTCTAATGGGAATGAGGAGTGGCAGTGGACTATTAGTCAAATTTCTTATGAACAAATGTTATATGATATTCAAGATGTGTATCCTATTTTTTGTAATCAGGTCAGTGATGGGGGTTATATTTTTTGTCTTTGGATAGACATCGACTATGATGAAACACTTCATACAATTGCAGGTTTATTTAAATTCAATGAAGATGGAGAACAAGTTTGGGATGAGTTTTATTCAGATCATTTTGAGTGGATATTTAGACCAATTTCTTTTATCGAGGTTGAGGATGGTTATGCTTTAGCTGGGACTTCAGGTCCTACCACTTCATACATGGGTGAAGAAGCTGGGTTATTAAAAACAGATAAGACAGGTAAAGAGCAATGGTATCAAGAATATGATTTTGGTGATGCTGATAATGATGACAATAGAATGGAAGCAGTATGTAAATCAAGTGATGGTGGTTTTATGCTTGCAGGTTGGGGGAGTGATACCTCATATGATTACTGGATGATTAAAACCGATGCAAATGGAAACAAATTATGGGATAAAACCTTCGGTGGTTCTGGGAATGATTATGGTCATACCAAGGATTGCTACCAGACAAGTGATGGCGGTTATGTTGTGGGTGGATTTAGTTCTTCTTTTGGTGCTGGTAGATCTGATGCTTGGATTGTGAAAACAGATTCCAGTGGAAATATGTTATGGGATAAGACCTATGGTGGAACGAAAAATGATGTATGTTGGGGTCTAGAAAACTCAGATGATGGAGGATTTGTCGCAGTTGTAACAATGAACTATGGAGGATTTTCAGGTGACAAAGATGATATTAATATTGTAAAAATAGACAGCAAAGGAAATATTGAATGGGTTCAGAAATATGATGGTCCTGATATTCAAATTGGTAGCTCTATCGACAGGACTAATGATGGAGGCTTTATTGTGTCTGGTGCTACAGGGTCATATTATAGTTCAAAAAGTGATGCATTATTAGTAAAATTTGGCCCATTTGAGAACCACAGACCAAATAAACCTAGGAAACCTGAGGGTCCAGCAAGCGGTAAACCTGGTACAGAATACACTTTTACAACTAGCACAACAGATATTGAAGGAGACCAAATATCTTATAGATGGGACTGGGGGGATGGTAATTTTAGTGATTGGTTTGATACCAATGAGGCATCATACACTTGGACAACTGAGGATAACTTTGAAATTCGCGTGAAAGCTAGGGATATTAATGGTGGAGAAAGTGACTGGTCAGACCCATTATCATTCAGCACTCCCAAAAACAGGAGTCAATATTTGTCATCGTTTAGATTTTTTGATAATCATCCACATTTATTTCCATTGTTAAAAAGGATTTTGAATATATCATTTAATAATTATGAGGAGATACTATGAAAAAAATACTATCAATCATCATTATAGGAATTCTTATTGGCTGTAGTTTTGGAGTTCAAGGATTAATATTTGAAAAATCAAAGGAAAAAACAACAAACACGGTTCTTGGTGATTTCTTCTTGGATAATGAAACTGAATTATTCATGAAACCGGGTTATATACCATCACTATCATCCTCTATAAATGATAAAGAATATTGGGCCTTACTTATTGCGGTTGGTGAATATTATCTCAGCCCATCAAAGAATATTCCTTCAATGATAGAAGAGGTTGATCGTTTAGAAAATGTACTATCTGTTTCAGATCATTGGTCAAAAGATCATATCAAGGTTATTTCCGGGAGAAATGCTACTGTAAAAAATATAATCAAGGGATTTGAATGGCTTGATAACAAGGAAGATGAAAATGACATATGTTTAATTCATTTATCTACTCATGGTTTTCCACTATGGTTTGATTGGCCACCATTTGATGAAGCAGATAAACGTGATGAGGCGCTTGCTACATATAACGGTTTTTTTCCACTTGATTCTTTAAATCCAGGTAGATGGAAACCAATGATCAATCCCTTTGGAGTTATTAGAGATGATCAATTCAATAAATTTTTTAATCGACTTGAATCTAGCGGTGTAGGAGTCATAGTAGATAGTTGTCATAGTGGAGGATTCAATGATAATTGGAGCACAGAGATTAAAAATGCACAAAGATCTTTCACCAATGAATTTGTCTCCGATATCCAAGGGCAAAATAGAATTATTATCACTTCTGTAACAGAGGAAGGGATTTCCTATGGATCCTATTTTACTCATTATATTATTGAGGGAATGAATGGATTTGCTGATTCCAATAATGATAATCATGTTTCCATGGAGGAAGCATTTTATTACGCGGAGGAAATCTTTTTGGATGATCCTGGTGAATTAATGCAACCTCAAATTTTTGATAATTATCCTGGTGAACTATTAATAACTCAAAATCATTTTCCACCGATTGTAGAATTTATAGAGGGATGCGAAATTGGATTGACCAATCAAGAATGTTGTTATTCATTTGTTGCATCAGATCCGGAAGATGAGAAAATAAAATATAAAGTAAATTGGGGAGATGATAGCCCTATTATTTGGTCAGATCAGTCATATTTGAGTGGGGAAATCGTTTCATTTTGCCATATTTGGGAAAAAGAACATACTTTTGATCTATCTGTAAAAGTAAAAGATGAGTTGGGGGTGGAGAGCGAATGGTTTAATCCAATAACTGTTACCATTGTTAATCCTTGTCATCAGGTTGATCAAAGACAAATTTTAGAGTTTGGTGGTCGGATTATTAATGATACTCATTGGTCTGCACAATCCTTTGTTCCCTCATTAGCCTCGATCGATATGGTTGATTTAAAAGTTAGTGCATGGGAAGAAGGTGATACTTTCATCCTTTCGTTAAGAGATAATATTTCTGGTCCTGATACCATTACAATTAATGTAAAACCAGATAATATTGTTGATTGGTGGGAAGACTCAGATTGGTTATCATTTAAGTTTAACAAGACCTCAATTATCCCTGGAAATACATATTTTATTGTTTTGAAAGGAACACAAAAAGGCAATAAAATGGTATGGTTTTCAAAAGCCTATGATCCATATCCAATGGGTGATCTATTCTATACCGAAGATGGTGGTATAAATTGGAAAATTGATGATAACTGGAATGGAGATGCAACTTTTATTACTTATGGGGTTTGATATGAAAAAAATAATATCATTTATAATAATAGGAATTCTTATTGGCTGTAGTTTTGGAGTACAAGGGGTCTTCTTAAAACAAACAATCTCTGAGTCATCTGAAACAACAATCATGGATCTAGGCGATTTCCTCTTTGATAAGAAAATGGAAGTATTGATGAAATTAGCTAAGTTTCCTTCCCTATCTGCATGTATTATTGAAGGTGATGAAGTCACTTGGTCAAAGCAATATGGGTATTATGATCTTGAAAATGAAAAACTTGCTACAGAACATACAATCTACAATATGGGTTCCATATCGAAGACAATTACTTCTACAGCATTAATGCAGCTCTGGGAGCGGGGGCTTTTTGACCTGGATGATGATGTCAATACTTTCCTCCCCTTTTCTCTTAGGAATCCTAATTTTCCTGATGATCCTATTACGTTTCGTATGTTGCTTTCTCATTCTTCAAGTTTGAATTATGATACGATGGAGTATTATTGGTTGAATTTCTCAGCTGATCCTCCCTTTTCTTTTTATCCTTATCCCTGGTTGGAGGAATTTTTAGTCCCAGGTGGTAGATGGTATTATTCAGCAATATGGAGTGATATGTATCGTCCTGGTGAATATCCGATGTATGCAAATGTGGGCTTTGGTATCATTGGTTATCTCGTTGAATTAATCTCTGGACAAGATTTCCTTAATTACTGTAAGAACGATATTTTCACTCCTTTAGAAATGGATCATACTGGTTTTAACTTATCAGAATTTGATATTGATGCTGTTGCTATACCCTACCATCATCATAATGATGAATACCTGCGTATTAATGAATTATATTACATGCTTGGGAGGTATACTCCACCAGGTAAATACTGGAGAGTGCGTATGTACCCTGTTGGTGGGCTCTACACAACTGTTTCTGATCTTTCTCATTTCTTTATTTCTCATATGAATGGTGGTGTCTGGAATGGTGTTCGTATACTTGAAGAGAACACTGTTGAAGAAATACATCAGATTCAACCACCAGGAATTCCTGACCAAATTGGTGATCCAACTTATTATGGCTTAGGTTGGACTATTATTGAAAATCCAATGATTTTCAATGTTACTCTATCTGGTCATGGGGGTGGAAGTTATGGAGTTAATACTTGGATGTATTCTATTCCCAATGAAAGCGTTGGAGTTATATTTTTTTCTAATGGGGACACCTATTATGAAAATACCATACTAACTAGTCAATTTTCTCAGTTGATACTTAAGATTTCCTTCTATCAAAAAGCTGGTTTTAATTTATTTTCTCGTATTGATTTTGGAATGATTGGAGGTGAAATGATCATATGAAAAAAATAACACATATGTTGATAGTAGGAATTTTGTTAGTAAGTTGTGCTGCTGCAATTGGAATCGGCCGAGAATCTGATGTTTTAACGACGAGTGTTCACGTTACTTTCACGAAGCCGATAATGAAACAAACTACAAGAGATAACCAAAAATTCGTTGAGATGTCAGACGATAGATCTTTTGGCATCTTACATCATGCTGGTGAACCGTTATTACCGCGCAAAGTCGAAACTTTTGAGCTTCCTTTTGGGACAAAAATAACAGATATTTCTTGTGACGTTAATGGCATGCAATCTTTATCTTTATCTCAGAAAATCCTTCCTGCCCCTGAGCCGGTAATAAGTGGAATGGAGACAGAACCTGTTTTCACAATGAATGAGGAAATATATCAGTTAGACGAGTTTTATCCAAATGATTGGTGTAAGATATCAACTGGTGGTGGTTTGAATGTTGATAACGAACAAAAGACATTTGTTACTGTTCAAACGTTTCCTGTGCGATACAATCCAGTTGATAATATCGTTCTCTATGTTGAGGAGATAACGGTATCAATACAATACAAGGAACCAAAAGAATCCTTATTATCTGCAAATGATGAGTTTGACATGGTCATTATTGCACCTGAATGTTTTTCATCAGATCTTCAACCTCTTATTGATCATAAAAACAATGTTGATGTGAAAACATTTTTGAAAACAACTGAGGAGATTTACGATGAATACGATGGTGTTGACAACCCAGAGCAAATAAAATATTTCATTAAGGATGCAAAAGAAACATGGAATGTCACCTATGTGCTTCTGGTTGGTGGTTTAAAATCAATTATATATGGGAATCCTAGGGATGATACCAATCAAGGTTCAAAAGATTGGTATATACCAGTGAGATATACCAACCTTGTTGAACAAGGCTCATTTAATGATCCGGGTTTCATATCTGATCTTTACTTCATGGACATCTATGATGGTGAAGGACAGTTTTCAAGCTGGGATTCAAATAGCGATGGGATCTTTGCCAAATGGAAATCATTTGGTGGTAATAAAGATATTATAGATTTCTACCCAGATGTATATGTAGGTCGACTCGCCTGTCGGAATAAATTTGAAGTAAAAACAGTGGTCGATAAGATCATAACCTATGAAAGTACACCTATTGACTCATCATGGTACAAAAGAATGGTACTCGTCGGAGGAGACGGATTTGATGATTCAGTTTACTATGGCACTAACTGGCCTGAAGACGAAATGTTGTGTGACAGATATCTATCCTACATGAACAATGTTGAACCAGTAAAACTCTACGCGTCCAACAGGGAAAACAACTCTGAATACACACCGCTCACCGAAAACATCATAAGGGAGATCAACTCTGGCTGTGGTTACATAATATTTTCAGGACATGGTCAACCATACAGATGGGTAACTAATTGGTGTGGTGAGTTTAATGCACCAATTCAGGATGGAGGTATATCTACTTCTGATTTCCTAAAGATAAAAAATGGCAATAAACTCCCTATATGCTGTATTGCAGGAGGGTGCCATAACAGCTTGTTCAATGTCAGTTTATTGACAACCTGGCTCGAAAGAGACAACTCCCGACATTTAATGACATATGGCAAAGCTACACCTGAATGTCTTGGTTGGTCATTTGTTCGTAAGCGTGGTGGTGGAGCAATTGCCAACTTCGGCTATCCCAGTTGCACTTTCTTTTCTCCAGGTGAGAACGGGGATCTTGATGGAGATGGAAATAATGAGCCAGATATGTTTGAAGCATTGCGTCCCTATATGATACAGCAGTATTACAAATTATTTGGTGAAGGGGTAGAATTCCTTGGAGATGTTGCAGGAGGGGCAGTTAGAAATTATCTTCATGCATTCCCAGGTATGGATGCACAGTTGGACGCTAAAATAATCGAACAGGTGATATTCTTTGGAGATCCAAGTCTTAAGATTGGAGGGTATAATATGGAGATATAATATGAAAAAAATACTATCAATTGTATTAGTAGGAATTTTAGTCCTTAGCGGGCTTGGAGCAGGTGCATCATATGTACAAAAATCGTCTATGAAACAATCTGTAATTTTTGATGAATATGACATGGTGATTATTGCACCGAATAAGTTCTCAGTTAATATTCAACCATTAATTGATCATAAAAATTCAGTAGGCATTCAAACTTTTTTGAAAACAACCGAGGATATCTATGATGAATATCAAGGACGAGATCAAGCAGAACAAATCAAATATTTTATTTACGATTCAGTTAAAAATTTAGGGATAAAATATGTATTGCTTATTGGTGACATTGATTTACTACCAATTAGAACAAGTTATGTTAAATATGGTCCTATTGAAGATGTCATTAGTGATTTATATTATTCCGATGTTTTTGATTTAAATGGAAGTTTCTGCAGTTGGGATTCAAATGAAAATGATTTATTTGGAGAATGTAATTATATTGGAAATCATGGATATGAAATAGATAATGTAGATTTATATCCAGATGTGGGAGTAGGGAGAATCCCATGTAGCTATATAGATGAATTAGAAAATGTAATTATTAAAATTATCACATACGAGACAGAAACTTATGGATGTTCATGGTTCAAAAAAATCATACTAATGGGTGGAGATACCTTTCCACAATTCACTCAGGTAGTAGAAGGCGAATGGGAACTTGATAAATATGGCGAAATTATGCAAAAACATGGATTTGAGCAAATTAAACTATATACCTCCACAAGAACATTCAAGCCTTCTATAGTTAATAGGGAAATAACAGATGGTGCAGGTTTTGTTAGTTTTTCAGGTCATGGAAAACCATTTGGAATTGGAACTTCTTCACCAAATAAATATAGAAGTATAAATTATCTTACACCTTATATTCTTGGGATGAAAAATGATGATAGATTACCAATATTCTTCCTTGAAGCTTGTGAAACAGCGGGCCTTGATTATAAAATTTTATCCATTATGAAGTTCCCTTGTTTAGCTTGGTCATTAGTTAAAAAACAATCTGGAGGTGGTATTGCAGCTGTTGGTGCAACACGATCAGGACCTATGTATTTTAATCCAAATAATAATGGTGAACCTTATGCTGGTGGTTATGCACTGCATATGTTTTTCTATGAAGCATATGAGCCAGGAATTGCTCTTTCTGATCTGATGATAAATGCATGTTGCTCTTATTTAGATAATTACTGGAAAGATCCTATCATACTTGAAAATATTATTTTAATTGGTGATCCAAGCCTTAAAATCGGAGGATATCAAAATTGATTTGATAAGGAGTGAATAGAGGTATGAGAAAAATACTATCAATTATAATAATAGGAATTTTGGTTCTCAGCGGTCTTGGAATTATCATGCCAAACCTTTCCGGTCAAGAAGCTGAACAAACTACCGAACCACATGTTCATGACTGTGGTTGCCAAGGAACACAAAATCCAACTACAAAACCATTTGGTAATGAATACCCTGTGATGAGTAGCCCGATAAATTGTACACAGCTTACCATTACTCAACCAACGACACTCTTCAGAGACACACCCGATGAATTTAACTGGAAAGATAGCAACGGTTTCGATTGGACGACATCTGCGAAAAATCAGGGAACCTGTGGAAGTTGTTGGGATTTCGCTGCTCTTGGCGCTCTAGAGAGTAGAATTAAAATTAAAGAGAATTGCCCCCAGCTTCAACCGGATCTCTCTGAACAATACGTTCTCTCCTGTCTTCCTGCAGCAGCGAATAACTACGGGCAAGGCTGCTTGGGTGGAACACCCTATGGTGCGTACTACTACATCATTAATGCCAGTCGAGAAGGTAACAATGTTAACGGTATTATCCCAGAATGGTGTTTCCCGTATCAAGATAGCCATACCGTCCCTTGCTATGAGAAATGTGATGAATGGATGGATCATCTCATACCACTCACTGGTTGTAATGTCACGTTCCTTGATCTTGGGTATGCAACTGAAGAAAACACCAATATTATCAAGTCAATCATCTATGAAGAAGGACCCGTTGCGGTTGCCATTAATGTCAATCAAGAGTTCTCGAGTTACTGGAACATCCACCACAGTTCAGATGACTACTATCCTGATACCCATGAACCTTGGGGAAATCAACTCAATCATATTGTTGTTCTCGTTGGATGGAAAGATGATCCAGCGGTTCAAAATGGAGGCTATTGGATTGTGAAAAACTGCTGGGGGACCGACTGGGGATATGACGGATTTTTCAACATCGAATACTATGGTTTATTCATTGGTATGTATTATGCTACCGCTTCCTATGATCCGAATAGTGTCAACTGGGCACCAATTGCAGACACCGGGGGACTCTACACTGCAGAAGTAAACGATGTCATCACCTTTGATGGTACCCAGAGTCTAGACCCTGAAGGAACCATCGATACCTATGAATGGGATTTCGGTGATAATACAACGGGACAAGGACCGACACCAACTCACAGCTACAGCACAAAAGGGATCTATGGTGTAACCCTCACTGTTACTGACAGCAACGGATACAGCGGAACAGATACAACTCTTGTTGGCATTGGATATGATCCGATTCTTATTGATGCAACAGGATTCTTTGGTATTGATATCGCCATAGAAAACACGATTGACCATGAATTAACAAACCTTGAATGGATTGTTGACTTTACCGGAACCGTTTTCTCAAGTGTGACCGACGGTATAATTCCTCAACTATCAAACCAACAAGTGTACACTCACCATATACCTCTTGTCGGTTTAGGATTTGGAACGCTCACAATCAATGTTGAAAACATACAACGAACAGAAGAATTCTTCATCATCGGGCCATTCGTTTTTGGATTACGGTCACAATAATACTAACAGCAAATGACTATTAATGGTTTATTGGTATTTTTTGGAAAAAGTAACAGCAGCCATCTATCTAACAGGAGAAAAAACCATTATTAAATATTAAAAACATGTTCAAATCCCTTCCCCTGCACTTTTTATATGAAATATAATATAAAAATAATTCCTCCAGTAAAATGAAAAACGACCGAATTTACTCTAACCATTCAAATATTTTTGCAATAAGAATACCAGATAAAAGCATGTAGATGAGAGGAGGAATTATTGAATTCATATAGAAACCAGTGGGATAATCCATACTGGTGAAAACAAGAAAAGTATACGGGACAAAGATTACTATCCACATTAAAAGTCCATATTTCCAACCCTTGGTAATATAGTTACCATTAAATGCTTTCCCAAAATATGAATACACAAAAGATAATGCAAAACTTAAAATCCAAGGATGAATAAAAAACAATAACATAACTGGGTCATCAATTTTTCTCATTCCACCCAACTCAAAAATATCATATGGCCAAATGGACTGAATAAATCCTCCAATAATAATGTCAATGATTACTATTACAAAGCCTGCGATGATGCCTCCAACAATAATTCCTTTCCATTTCATGTTCTAAATGGTCCCAATGATTTTTTCTATGGATAAAGAAATCAATATCCCTTTAATAATTAATTGTAAAATTGAAGAGTAGATACTTCAAAATTTCTTTGGTAAATTATTAATTTAAATATCAACAGGAGAAACAACTTATTTTTACCGGTATTTTGGTGTTCAAATCCCTTCCCCTGCATATCTATACCTCAACAGGATAAACATATATTTTTTACCATTAAAATTGTGTTCAAATCTCGTTTGTCTGATGGATGTGAAGATAATTGAATTGCCCCAATGTTATCTGGGATAAAAGAAATTTTGTGAAGTTAAACGGAGTAACATTTGGATAAAGTGATATAAGCGTCTTTTATCCTCAGTTATACGCCGTTTTCATTTCTTTCTACTTTTTAGATATATGGCTTTTATTTTATCTCCCATAACTTGAACGTCCTCTACTTTAAACCCTTCACTTTCTACAAGCGATTTAAATTCATCAGGTGAAAGATCACCTCTAAAATAGCCAGGTGGTTTGCCCCACTTTTTGAGGTATCGTATACCCGATTTCATTTTCTCAAACCCTCTCATGCCATGCATTGTATAATCTACAAGAAGTAATAATCCATCATCCTTTAAAATCCGATGACTTTCTTTAAGAGTTGTTGAAGGATTTTCTATTACATGGATTAAATTAGCCATAAATAAGCTATCAAATTTGCCTGATGGAAAAGTTGTTTTTTTACAATCCGCTTTTTCAACAGTTACATTTTGCAAATCCTTTAATTGTGTTCTTGCCATTGCTAGCATCTCATCTGAAAAGTCTGTGGCAGTGACATGTCTCGCATTTTTAGCTACCGCTTTAGTGAAATATCCTGCCCCACATCCAAATTCCATGAGTTCACCCAGGTCATTTTCTCCAGATAGTCTCTTAATAATCGCTTGCTGAGTGCCCATTCCAACAATATACGTTTGGTCCTCATTCAAAGTTTGAGCAAGATTGTCCCAATACTCCTCTTTTTTATACTTTATCATGCTTT
>CAZXHI010000095.1:0-14286 GCA_964640555.1 uncultured Thermoplasmatales archaeon
AAAAATTCATCATGTTAGCCCTGCAGTAATCACACAAATAAAAAATCAGTGTTTAGAAAAAGGTGATGCATCATGATAACTGGAAGCATCAGCAAAAATCTCTGTAATTCTTTTGGGCGTTTTATGAACAGGGGGAAAAAACAATCAGGTTATTATTTATCTTTCCTTTCAAACTTTTTTACAATTCCAAACAATAATAAAAAAATTCCTATTCCGTCTAAAGCTAATCCAATAGCCAACGGCATATCAACAATCATACCTATTATTAGTATTATAATTCCAAGAAAAATAAATAATGCATTAAATTCATTCAATTATCTTCACCTTATTTTCTGTGTAATTTGTTTTTTTATTTTAACCTTTTGGAGGTTTTCAATAGTTGAAACCTAAACGGGAAAATCATATTAACAATCATTACGATTACGATCTCGCTGACAATTTTAATCAGTTGGCGGGAGGCAATAAAGAAAAATGCAACATTTTAACAAAAGGACGCCAGAAATATACAAACGAAATTTTACCCAAAAGTGGTATTTCCTTGGGGGAAATTAAAAGTGCATTAGAGAATATTAATAGAGTTAATACGCCAATATTTTTAGACCCTAAAAACACAACTTGGTTAGACGTTGCTTGCCATGGAAAAGCCCGGCAAAACTTAGGGTATACGACCATTGAAAAACACTTACGGACCGCTCGTTTCATGGAAAACCATACGATTCCAGTTGATTTTAGAGAATTAACCGTTGAAAACATTGTAAGGCATTTTGACTATAGGATTGAGGTAGAAAACGCAACCAGGGACGCCTTAAGGCACGAAAGGGACGCGGTGTATATGTTTTTACGAGCATATAAACAGTTTACCAAGGAATGGCGGGAATACTTGATATTGCCTAAGAAACGCGGAGGATTGAAAACGCCATTTGTCTTAATGCCATCGCAAGTAAACGAGTTATACCATGGAACGTTTGGACAAACAATATACGAGAACGTCTTAAGCCAAACGATAGTTTTTATCTTGATTAACTTCGGAATGAGGCCACCGAGCGAAATTATAAACCTTAACATGGAAAACATTAATATAAATACGAACGGGGCCGGCTATATTTGGATCAAAGAGGACAAGAAAAACGGCATTGAACGGCAATACTTCCCATATGACAAAAAAGTTTTATCGTCGAAAGTATACAGGACCCCTTTAAACTACATAAATACATGGAGGGACAAGGTACAAAACGAGTATTCCGAAAATGCGTTGTTTTTACAACCAAACGGCAAGCGAATAACTGGGAAATGGCTAAGAACCCATATTGTAAACAGGGGAAAGGAGATAATAAAAGATAACAGATTTAAACTATACACGTGTAGACACACTTTCGCAACCTATTACTACGATTGGACCAAGGACATAAAAGAAGTTGCGCGCAGATTGGGGCACAGTAAAACCGATAGTGTAGATCATTACATAGGGATATGTAAAGACCTAAAAACTCACATTGGAAAAAAAGGCAACCTTTTTGACAAGGCCCTTAGACGAAAGAATAAACCTTTCGAAGGAAAGCCTAAAAAGAGATTGTCGCAAAAAAAACCGTCTATCTCAATTTCACCCTCCAGTTGGCAGGTATGGGCCCGGCAGGATTTGAACCTGCGACCATCTGGTTATGAGCCAGACGCTCCACCAGACTAAGCTACGAGCCCCTACAAAGCGTATGGGGCGTAATATAATTTCTACTACTTAAAATTTAGAGGTTAAAAATAATACTGTGGAGTACAAAAATTATTTCGTCTTGGATTATATTCAGCCATATTGGTAAGTTTTTCAAGGGGGAACTCTTCAGAATCTAATTTTGACTAACAACGGACTATCATTTTTTATGAAGATGTTTACTCATTTTATTTATTCTTTGTCTTCCCCTTCTAGTAGTTTCCAGAAGGATTGTATCTCCTTATTAAATTCGTTTTTCAGAAATTCAAAATAATAATCATCATCGGATAATGTATCATATTTATTATCTTCAGGTTCAGTATTAGCTACATTTTTCAATTTTTTATCTCTCATTCCCATCACCTAGATCAATATTGCCATGATATTATTTATCAATGTTAGCATATATACTTATCGTGTAAAAATGTCAAAATGACAAAACACATATCGTTCATTAGTAAAGTTCATTAATAGGTGGTGGTTAGATATTGGAATATAAAATGATGGAGTTGTCGACACTAGCAAAATACCCATTCTTGAATGCATCTAAAACCTATGTCAAAGATAATGCACTATCTGTTGAAGAACTGTTAGATGATCCACTATATGAGCGTGCACGCATAATTGGCGTAGAGCGGCTTGATAATGCATTTAAAGACAGGGATGTAGGAAACAGAATCCTGGCGACTGAGTATGAATGTATCATGGAGCTACTTTCATACCCAATAGCTAGGATGGTGGCAGTATGCATTGATGACATATATTTCAAAAGACGATATGCGCTTGGTGAAGCTGTTCATGCGCATAAAAATCTGATAACTGAATCAACTTCTTTTTTACTTGATATCTCAAAGGAATTTAACTTAAACGTAAAACACAAAGAAGATACAAATAAACTCAGCATATATTTCACCGACTATCTTCGTAACGCCCCTACAAGATACAAGGAATGGAAGATGATAAACCGGGAGATGAAGGCTGGCTATATCCATATATCTCATAGGGATCTTGCAAGATTGATTCAAGAGGCGTTAAGATCTAGAATTAACAACGAACTTGACGCTAGAAGCTGCAATCGGGTCATATCTGATACGTTCTCGTCAGATATCAATAGAATCAAAAACAAGGTAATGATGCACCGTAAAAAGATGGAAGCAGCACCAGTTGGTAAGTTGGATATTGAAAAATTACCTCCATGTATGAAGGAAATATTGGCAGCTATTCAATCTGGGGAAAATGTTCCGCATATGGGGCGATTTGCTCTTGTAGCCTTTTTAAACTCATTGCGATTAAATACAAACGACATACTTAAACTATTTAGCAGTGCGCCGGATTTCGAGGAGGAAAAGACCAGATACCAAGTGGAACACATAACAGGTAGTACTTCATCAACGGCATATGCGCCACCAGGTTGTGACAAGATGCGCACCTATGGTATATGCCCAGCAGACAAGATGGATGAGTTATGTAAAAGGAAGCGACATCCTTTGAGTTACTATAAGGCTAAATGGAATAAAAACGGTAAAAAGGAAAAGTGAACGCATGAAACATTTTGTGACATTTGAAGGAATCGATGGGTCAGGTAAATCTACAATATTAAAACTTGTTTACGAACAATTGAAATCTCAAGGATATGATGTTGTTTCAACTTATGAACCTACAGATACATGGATTGGTAAACAGGTTAAAAAGTGTATAGAGACCAACACAGATCCATTTGTAACCGTTTTTACATTTATAGCTGATCGCATAGAGCATGGGAAACAGATTCAACAGTGGATAGATGATGGTAAAATCGTTCTCTGCGATCGATATGCAGAATCTACATATGCGTATCAAAGCGTACAACTACAAGATATGATGAAAGATTCGGTGAGATGGTTGAAAGAACTATCTAAAGATCGTATTCCTGTCCCTGACAGGACATTTGTCTTTGTCATAGATCCTAAGAAGGCCCTTGATCGTATTCAAAGCAGGGATAATTTGATTCCTTTTGAACGATTGGCATTTCTTAAAAAAGTACATAAGAACTATCTTGAATTGGCAGTTGGAGCGAGATTTTGTAAACTTGATGCTACAAAAACTAGAGAGGAGCTTGTGGAGATGTGTTGCGGAGATATAATCTCCTAACTATTTTTGTTAATTGTGAGAATGGGGAAACGGTAAGAGGGTGAGGAATGGTGGATGGAAAAAATATTTTTCCCCAGTTCTCTAAGCATATGCTTTATTTATATGTATATAAATCTTGTTATATAATTGATATCCTAATGGATTGGACTAATAAACAATTTTTAATAGAGTAGATGCAGACAATTCCTATTGGTATCAATGCCGCTACTATAATTTGTTAATGAAATTGGTATAACGATGCTACAGACGTTGCAGAATGATGTTTTTAGCAATGTTTAAATAACAAATAAGTATATTTATAATTAGGAGAGAAGGGCATGCAAAATAAATCTATATTTTTGAATGTAGGGGACGAAGTCAAATTCAGTAAGGAATTTGTAGAATCTTTGTCAAAGATTTTCTTCGATGAGTGACATATCTTGAGGGTAAATAAAAATGTTGGATCCACATTCCAATGAAGAGAAGAAATATATTGAATATTTGGTAAAGAAATATTCGTTTAGATTGGGTACCAGAGAGGATGACTACAGGGTTTATAGATAAATAGATGCTATAGAATGGCAGCAAATATGTGTGGAAGGAAATAAGTATGAGAAATTCATCTTGTAATTTTTCTATTGTAATAAAATCATATTTATAAAATTATATTTTTTTGTACATTACTTCTAGTTTTAAACGGTGGGACATTAGTTTATACAAATTCTTTCAGTTTTTTCAAGCTAGGATTTTGAATGCCACATTTTTTAATTGGAAAGATTTTCTCGATTAAAATTAAGTCACTAATGTATCTATGATATATTCCATTTAAAGCCTCACTGAATTTCTTTGCTTGCCTAATATTTTCGGCTGTAAATGAAAGTGTCCAATCATATTGACCATGAAGATAGCTGCTAGATTCAATCTTTATACCCAATTCATCAGCTTTCTTTTCTAGCTTCCTTGAGATAATTATATCTGCCGCTTCTTCAACTGGCATATTTGTTTTTTTAACTAGTATAAAATATTCTGTTAGTTCAAGTTTTTCATTATCTACTACTGCCCCATATCCCCAAATTGTTTTATTTTCTTCAAGTTTGTTCATGAGTCTCCATACTTTTTGACGTGAAAAACCGCATTTTTCGGCGATACTGTCTGCACTTTCCCTCGAGTTCTTCTGAAGTTCAGCAAGAATCTTTTTTTCATCCTCTTTAATCTGTTTAATGCTGCTTTTAGCCATATGATACTACCCACTTTCAGTTTTATATTGAATGGTTGTAGTCATATATTACTTTTTATCTTTTTCAACTTCTATGATACACATATTTATTTAAAAAATGATGTACATTTTCTAAAATTGTTGCAAAAAATGTATTGTTTATGTCACATAAAGTAATTCTACCCATGATTCATTTTCGGTATCTTTGAGACATGTGGCGCATGTAGAACCGACAAAGATAAAAAGGATATGGTATTAAGTAAATCAAGGGAAAGAATATGGAAATATCAGAAGATGAGTTAATCGGAAAATCGGTGATAAGTGGAAAAGGTTTTTTAATAGGCGTAATAAAAGAATCTGTGCTAGATGACACTTCAGGAGAAACAACGTCTGTATTGGTGGAGCCTTCAAAAGAAATTGCCTTTCGAAAATATAAATTCAATGAACAAGGCGATATTATTTTTCCTTTCAACTCATTGGTCGCCGTAAAAGATGTAATAATTGTAGAAGAATCCGACCTTTAAAGTTAAAAAAATAAATTACATTTGTAAAATAAAGGAAGATATCTTTTTCATCAAATTAATTTTTTCATTAGATGTATGTAATCCAACAAATGTCTTGTAATCAAAAAATTATTTTTAACGTGATTCCTTCCATATTGTCCCATTTTTTTTGCTACATCTGGATTGTTTATAAGATGTATAATCTTATCTGCAAATCCATCTAGATCCATTGGTTCCAACAAATAACCGTCTTTACCATCGATGACTTGAGAGGGAATTCCACCAACACTGGAGGCTACGACTGGTGTTCCTTTCCACAATGCTTCACTAACTGTGATAGCGAAACCTTCCTTTAATGATCTCTGGATAACAACTGAGGAAGCTCTCTGCAAAGCATTTACTGCAATATCTGGTGCATTCATCACAAGATGAACATCCTTATCATCCCCTACGGTTTTTTCTACGTTTTCAAATATGTCTTGCCCTTCAGGATCATCTGTTGCCATGGAGCCCATTAATACCAGTTTACAGTCCACCTTCTTTTTGATTAATCTAAATATTCTTATCATGCCTTCTGGATCCTTCCATTTATCGAATCTTGATACTTGAGATATTATAGGTTTATCTTGAGTTATGCCCATTTTTTCCATATATTTTGAGATGGTAGATTTGGATATATTGGCATTTTTGATGTTTAATGGATTGATTGATGGACGAATAATATATTGAGGCATTATGTGATCTGGTAAATCTCGTTCTCTAAATTTATCCATGGAAACAATCATCGCATCATACTTTAAGATAAACATTTTCAGATAATTCCATAGCGCCTTCATAGGATCAGAAATATCGATGTGGCATCTCCAAACCCAAGACTGTCTTTTCTTATAGCAGGTAATTATCGGTAATGGCTGAGGATCATGGACAATTACAAAATCATGATTCAAATGGGTAAAAATTGCATTATTTGCATTGGTTATGTAATAAATCTTCTTTTTCAGATTAGTTAAATTTATTTTTTCCCCCTGAAGTGCGTTATGAAATTTTTTCGTAACAGAAAAAAAATCTGGATTGCCGTGAAGCACTCTCCAGTCAGTTTTTATTCCAACGTCGTTCATCAGTATAATTAGGCTGTTTAATATCTCTGCTACCCCACCACCTTGATAGGTAGAATTTATGTGAACCAAAGTTTTCTCTGATAAAGAAGAAGCTTCAGCATATATGTTCTCAATTGCCTCATCACCCAAGATATCTCCGAATCTATCTAAAGAAAGTACCGATACTTTTGCCATTTAATCCCACCTAGAGTACCTTAGGAACTGCAAATGTTTCATGTTGTATTTAAGCTTAAGCTAAATTTAACTGATTTTTAAGAAAAGGCATGTTCAAAAACAGTTGGTTAAACTTCATTCTTCACTTCTAAAGATTTAAGAAATACAAGAACTTCATCTGGATTTTTAAGGAAGTATTGGGCCGATGTTGATCTCTCTGATTCATTAGAAACAAAAATTGTCAAACCATGATTTTTAAGGTATATAAAAGCATCTTCATCTGTAGTATCATCACCGATGTAAATAGGAACAGTGTGCCTATATCCATTGATATTGCTCAATAAAAACTCAATAGCTTTTCCCTTGTTCCATCCTTTGGGTCTAACTTCTATTACTTTGGCTCCCTTAATAATTTCTAACATATTTTTCTCGTCTATTTTTTTAACTATCTCCATAACTCTTTCAGTTGCATATTTTGTCTTTTCTCTGGGTAACATGCGGTAGTGAAAAGCTAGTGTAAATTGTTTATCTTCAATGTAAATTCTCTTTTCTTCTTTGAATTCAGAGAATACTTTTTCTTTAATTTTTTCCAAAAAAAATCTAGTATTCTCAGAAGGTTCCCAGTAAAATTTTTTCCCATCGGTAGATTCTATTTGAAGTCCATGAAGGGCAGCAAATGAAATTCCTTCTACGTCTACTAGGTTTTTAATATTGTTAAGAGCCCTACCAGTAATTATAAAAATATTAAATTCGGGATGCTTGACTAATTTTTCTAAAACATTTTTTACCGAATTTGGGGTAATTACTTCATCTGGCCTATCTTTGAAGGAAACTAGTGTACCATCGTAATCTAAGAACAATATTTTCTTATCGGCTTTTTCAATTGTTCCAAGTATCTTTTGATTATGATTAAAAAGATACTCAGGCATATATTTTTTCCCATTCCTTCAAGAATTTTTTTAACCACCAGTCAGCATCTCGTTCTTTCACCTTTTTTTTCATCGATTGGAACCTTTGTCTCTTTTCTTCAGCGGGCATTTCAACAGCTATTTTGATGGCCCCTGCAGTTGCTTGAATATCATAAGGGTTTACCGTGATGGCTTCGTTTAATCCCTCTGAAGCTCCTGCAAACTCACTTAGTATCAATACGCCTTCTTTTTCCTTGGAGGCAATGTATTCCTTGGCTACTAGGTTCATTCCATCTCTAAGGGGGGTGAGCAAGGCTACATCTGCGGCTTCGTAATGTTCCAAAAGTGACTGTTGGGATATTTTCCTGTAGAAATATTTTATCGGCGTCCACCCCTCTGTTCCAAATCTTCCATTGATTTGTCCAACAGTTTCGTCAATTTCTTTTTTCATTTCGTTATATTCTTCGATCTCATATCTACTTGGAGTGACTACTTGTGCAAGAACAGCTTTTTTTCTAAATTGGGGATTTTCCTCCAGAAACAATTCAAATGCCTTTAATCTTTTTAATATGCCTTTTGTATAATCAAGGCGATCTACGCCTAATATGAGGTGTGTTGCTTCATACCTTTCTTTTAATTGTGATGCGTTTTTTGAGGCGTATTGTGACTCCTTTGAATAAGCAAAATCCTTATAGCAAATACCCAGTGGAAAATGGCGTACTTTCGTCTTATTGTTTGAAACTTTCACGATGCTTTTTTTAGCATCAACTTCAACACCGCGTTTTCTAATGGCGCATTCCATAAAATTTCTAACATATGATTTGGCATGAAAACCTATTAAATCGCTTTCCAGTATGCCTTCAAGCAATTCATCTCTCTGGGGAAGAGAATCAAAAATCTCCCATGGCGGCCATGGAATATGCCAGAAAAGCGCAATTTTCGCATCAGGTCTGACCTTTCTGATAAAGTAAGGAACAAGCGATAATTGATAATCGTGTATCCATATCAAATCATCTGAATTAGTTTCATCTATTACGGTTTTAGCGAATTTTTCATTAACCTTGCGATAAAAATTCCAATACTCCTCTTTTATATGCATCTTTTCAATAAATAGGTGGAACAAAGGCCAAAGAACACGATTTGAAAAGCCTTGGTAATAATTATCAATTTCATCTTTTGATAGCTCAACTCTTTTTAGAATGTACTTTGGATTATCATTTGGAACCAACACTTCATTATCAGAATTGCAGACAATAAAATCTGCACTTCCGCTGCCCCATGCAATCCAAATGCCTCTACGTTCTTGCATTAAGGGGTCAAGAGCAGAGACTACGCCACCTACTGACCTTCTACAGATAATTCCCTCTTCTGTTTTTTCATGGGAATAAGGCTCCCTATTAGAAACTATTATCAACCTTTTTTTATTGATTTTTTTATCCTCCCTCCCAATCCTAAAGGGGATATAGCTTAATAATTCTTTTCCAAAATACCAATGATAGGACATCATAAAAATGTTTTTAGTTGTCAAACAATTTTTTTTATGGAGAATATTGAAACAGTGTTATTATATTTTTTTACTTTGCTTATCCAATAAAATGTATGATTCCCTTTAGATTGGGATGTATAGGTTCAGATGATGAAATATAGCATCCAGCTGCGAGATTTGCGAATAACAATCTTTCATCATCATCAAAACCTAGCAATTCTGCAAATAGATTACCTGCATTCCATGTATCTCCTGCTCCGGTTGCCCTGTAAATCTTGGGGAGTTGAATTGTTGGTATCACAGTACAGTTTTCGTTAGCAGTACATGCAAAAGACGCAGTGTGTAAATCTATGCGAGCATGGATTTTTTTCTTTAAGAAAACTGCAGCATTTATGATATCTTCCTCGTTATTTACTGTAGCAAGATCACTATAATGTAGGAGTTCATTCTCGTTTATCCCCAGTATGTCCAAATTTTCATCAGTCAATACACTCTTTTTTAGTTCTGGGATTTCATGTTTTCTGTGAGATGGATCGCCAGTATCAAAAAACGTTTTTACATTATGTTTCTTAGCAAATCTAAAAACATCCTTTGCAAGTCCTGTTCCCTCTTTATTAAGACTCCAGTTTGCTACACATGTTATATCAGAATTTGAAACTGTTTGAAGATCTTTCTCATCCAAACTTTTGAAGGTAAAATCCGAGACGGATCCAGTATCTCCGACCAGGACATTGCTGTGCTCCTTACCAAATTCCATTGCGGTTGTAATGGCCAGGTTTCCATCTGTTTTAACACCACTTAAATCTACGCCTGATTTCCCCAAAAAGAATTGCAGAAGATGTAGACCAAAATCATCTGTCCTACATATCAAATGAGACTTAATGCCAAATCTGGCAAGAGCTAAGGCAGTGTTTGCTGCATTGCCACCCTGATGGATTTTTTGAGGTATGTCAGGAACGTTACCTCCTCCCTGGTTATATATGTCTCGAATCCTAGAAAATTCTCTTTCAAAACTATTCATAGTTAAAAAATGATCAACAAAAAAATCGGGCATTAACACAACGTGAAAATCTGCCAGCCTCTTTAGATCTATCTGGTTAAGTTTCTCAATCAACCTTTTTTTTAGATTATCATCCATTTCCCTCTCTCCTAAGATATACTGTTATAGTTTTCTAGTCATTTTTATAATTCTAAATTGTATCTAAGTTATCTAAATTTCGCTATTTTGCGATATAGATTTCAAAAAGACAGACCTGTCTTTTCCAATGTTTGCTAATGTAGTAAGGCGGTTATTTTATTAATGATAAACGGTATTCTTTCTTAACATGGTGGATGGGATGGGAAAAGATACTACATTAGTACATTCTGGAAATATTGAAGGATCTGATATGAAAATTGCTCATTTCTCTTGGGAATTTCCTCCTGTAATCTGGGGTGGACTTGGGACATTTGCAACAGAAATTACTCAAAAACAGGTCTCTTTAGGTAATGAAGTTACTGTCTTTGCTGTAAATGATAAAAATAAACTTAACATATCAGATATGTGGAATGGTGTAGAGGTATATCGGCCAAAAACCCTTGATCTTACATCCAGTTTTTATCTGTTTTCAAATCACGATCTTCGTTCTTGGGGCGCTCATTTCAATTTTTTTGCAGATGTCCTAAGCTATAACATGATGTCAGCTTCACAGCTCGTCGACGTGCTTGTAAGAAAAAATGGAAGAAGCTACGACATAATCGATGGGCATGACTGGCTTGGAGTGATGGGGGGAATAATTGCAAAAAAAGAATTGAATATTCCTTTAGTATTTCATGTTCATTCGACTGAAATTGGCAGATCTGGTGGTGAAGGTTCTCGTACAATCAAAGATATTGAATTTGAAGGAGGGCAAATTGCTGATTGTGTTATTACTGTATCTCATTCCATGAAAGATGAACTGAAAAGTCTTGGCTTTCCAGAATATAAAATACGAGTTTGCTGGAATGGTATCGACCCGAATAAGTATGATCCTCAGAAGGTATCACATGATGAAAAAATCCAACTTCGAAGACGATATGGCGTAGCCGATCACGAGCATCTTCTCTTTTTTATAGGCCGCTTGGTAACTATAAAAGGAGTTGAAAATCTCATTAAGGCAATGCCAAGGGTCCTAGAAGATTTCCCAGACACTAAACTTGTGATACTGGGCGTTGGAGATATGGAAAATGATCTTCGGTTACTGATAGATCATCTTGGGCTTAATGATAGGGTTATGATGAGAACAGAATTTGTCAATGAACAGGAACGTATCCTTCACTATGCGGCTGCTGATTCTGTTGTGTTACCATCACTTTACGAGCCGTTTGGCATAGTGTGTACTGAGGCAATGTCTATGGCAAAACCAGTTGTTGTCGGTGCTAAAGGAACAAGTGGAATGCGAGAACAGGTAATTGCAAGTGGTGAAAAACAATGCGGCATACATATGAATCCTTATGAGCCAGAAGACATAGCATGGGGTATCAAACAGGTTTTGGAATCCAAGGAAAAAGGTATTCGGATGGGCAAGAATGCACGTGAACGAGTAATTGAACAATTTAGTTGGGATATTATAACAAATAGGACATTGGACATTTACAAAGAATTTGTTAGATGATGAAGGGTCCACATAGCGATAATTTTTAAATTATATTGGCAGATCGACTAAGATGTGTATATTTCTAATAAGTGCCTGAGTATCGGGAATGTGTGTGAACGGTTCTCTAAAAACCTCAGGATTAATGTGTTAATTGGTTGTTTGTTTCTTGGCATGCTCACTTCTAGATGCCCCCATTCACTTTCCTCATCAAAAATGTCTTTGGATTTAGCTTTAATAGTATATGTTCCTCGTTCAGACCATCTGTGTTTTACGGCTACATTTTCACCAGAGGCATATGGTCCAATCCACTCCTCTACATTATCGTCTCCCCATTCGATGTAGTAGTAAACATCATTTTCATCTGGATCTGTTGCAACAAACGTGTATTCATATCTTGTACTTGCTTTTCCAGATGATGGTCCTGTTATAGCAGGTTTATTTGCTGGGTTGTTAGATTCTTGTATCCATACCTTAATTGTGTCACTTGCTGTTTGGTCATTACTATCAGTAACAGTCAACGTTATATTGTATGTTCCCAGATGTGAATAGGCATGCGTAGCAATAACTCCTGTGTCGTTTGTTCCATCTCCAAAATTCCAATAATAAGCAGGAATATTGCCTTCAGGATCAAAACTTCTGCTCGCATCGAATGTTATTTCTTGCCCAATATGCCCTCCATGCGGTCCACCGGCATCTGCTGCAGGTGACCAGTCAATGCTACTTGGGTCGTAGTCAACCCAAACTATTCCAGAATCATCTATGTGTAGACTCCCATATTCGATGTTAAAGAATCCATCATAACCCCAATACGATCCCCAACTGTTCTTGACTATCCAGTAGCCACCATGACCAATGGATGAATCATCTTTCCATCCGACTATGACGACAAGATGGTTGGTAAATGAAACTGGTCCGGGATAATGGTAATAATCTTGTGGGCTATTGTGTGTAAGACCCCATAAACTAAAATGCCTTGTAGCCTTTATATGGGTGGCAACTGGGCCTGTTTCCATGATTTGGCTTTTAATCGTTTCTATATCTTTTGGAGACCCGTTAGGGATCCATTGTCCGTAATCTGAAATTGGGGTGATTTTCTCTTCCCAACATTGGCATTTATCAGAACATGGGACTTCATCATTTCCCTGGTATGGGAAACATGATTCGAGGATAACACCATTGTGATAATTTCCATCAGGTGATGTATCGTTTATATAATAAAACGCAAGATAGCCGCTTCCACCGTGGCAGCTTCCAGCCCTCGATAAACAGGATAGCACATATTGTTCTGAAAGATCGATGTCTAATTCTGCACATCCTTCTCTAATTTTTATGTTACTTTCAAGAGCACCAATTGCAGCAAAGGCCCAACAACTTCCACAATTGCCTTGATGTCTAGCGGGTGTTGTCCAATCCTTGCCATTGTAATCTTTCCAACTAAACTCGTCTGGTGTATCACTTATAAGAGGTTTGGGGGAAGAGTCATTGGGATCTAATGGGGCAGGTGGATCTATCATTATGGGGCATTTAAGAAAAAGTTCTTTTCCATATTCCTCGTCAATTTTGTCATATGTACCACAATCACATCCATTGTCGACAGTGATTTTGCTGGATGTCTGATTAATATCGTTTTTACCTGTGGAACTTGCTGCGGATAAAGCAGTAGCAATCATCAACACACATACAAAAATACCTATCATATTTTTCTTCATATTTTCCCCTGTATAAAATTTCTATAAAATTGTATCATAATAACTTAATTTAAATGTTTTGTAATATTTTGACCATAGTACCTCATATTAAAGAAATCATTGACTTATCGTGGGCTCATACATTTGAATCCCTTCTCTTTGAAAAGTATACTATGTCTGAATGATTCTTGTATCCAAGTTTTTCAAAAACTTTCAAGGACTTTATATTCCAATCCTCAACCAAACAAGCTATTATGTCAATTCCAAGTTCAGAAAATCTGTCTTCCACCTCAGCAATTAGTTTTTTTGCAATATTTTGCCTTTGAAATTCAGGAGATACTGCAAGTCTGTTTATCCAACCTTTTCGTCCATCATGTGTCCCGAAAACTGATCCTACTAATTTTCCATTTATTTCGGCAACCAAAAAGATACCCCTCCCCTGCTTAAGTTCGTATTCAATTTTGTCTCGTTTATCTCGACCTTTTGGTTTGAATGGAAGTTGTGCGTCATTCCAAAGTGTTATAAGCGAATCATAGTCCTTGATACTAAATTCTCTAATTATCATTATTTCTCACAATAAATCAACTTGTTTTTAAAAGATTGGATGTAGCTCATATCTAAAACTACGGAATATTATAAGATCAGACATTATCGTTTATCTTATCATTTGAATATCTTATGATGATAATCCATCAAAAGAACCATATGAAATACTATAGATATCAGAAAATGAACATTTTTCTTAAAGAAAAATGATTAAATAAAGAGCGTGCGTAGTTCTTCTCGCA
>CAZXHI010000096.1:0-15006 GCA_964640555.1 uncultured Thermoplasmatales archaeon
CATAGGAACAGTCATCCTCACAATAGGGACTATAATGTCCCTTTTTGGAATGAGATACACGAAAACATGTATGATAACAACAATAATGGGAGTGATTTTATTTATTGTAGGATTATGGATGATATTCATGAAAGATGAAAAGAGTGGAATGAAATTGTAGAGTTGGAGGGATAAAAATGTCAGATGCCTATGCAAGACATGTGGAAAAACGAATCAAAGAACTGCATGAAAGGATGGTTAAATCTCATTTTTTAAATATCTCTCGATGAAGCATGAAATATTTTTGATATCCTCCAATGATTAGAAAGAAAAAAGGATTACTCGTACAAATCTCAAAATATCTTTACAAACCGAGTGATTAAGTATAAATTTTTGGCTTTGTAACGATATTATTTTCATAAGAAGCTTTAAAAAGCAGTTGATGGTCGCTTGGTAGCGCAGTTATCAAGCAGTAATAAGGAACAAATGGTAAGAAAAAGTGGTTTAGTAAAACTAACAAAAGAATAGATTTTTATAATGATTTAGTATTGGCTGTCATGGTGAAAACGTGAGTGAAGATGGGACATGTTTAGAACAAATAGAATCCGACGAAATTAAAAAGCTTGTAGAACTTATATATGGTAGCAAACCAGAGACTGTAATCGAGGAAGGCATAGGCATAGACGATCATGAAAAAATAATAAAACGTGTAAATCAAATTATAGGGTGTGATTGACTACATCTGAAAAAAATGATTCTTCTCGTGAATGTTTCAATCGGGGAAATTTAAAATAGTACCTATTTATAACAGATACAAAAATAAATTAGAAACGATTTTTCGATTAAATCTAGATTTTTCAAAATGCTGGTATTCGGGGTATGATAATGAAATATGGACCACTGAAAGGCAAAAAACAAAAAATGAAGAAAGATGCTCTCAAATCAACGAAACACGATTTTCCTGAGAAAAACAATTTTCATTCAGGTTTTGAAAAAGGTGTTGATGACTCCTTTGATTTGTTTGCTTCTGTTGTTGAGTTATACAAACGGTATAAAGATGAAGTGAAATTACTCATGAACGAACAGCGAAAGGTATGGTCAGAATGGATAAAGTATTATGACAGTCAGTCAGATATTGATGTTTCAACTTATCTTGACAGATACAACAATTGGCTTTTTGATTATGCATTTTCTGATATTGATGGAAAAAGATCTGATGATTTCTTTAGTTTGTAGATAAATATGATTGATTGACAATGAATTTGGCTATCCTTGGCTAGGTTTCTACAAGATGTGGTATTTCTCAGAAGATTTACGGATACAAGAATTTTCCAATAACCAAATTAATTGATTAAAATTTAATTAAATTAATATAATAAAATATATATGGGTGTTCCTCTATACTATAACATAATGTTAAAGGTTAAAATAGCAATCAACCGAGGGCTCTAATATGAAGATATGTGTGAAAAGGATAATTTGCCTACTTATAGTAACTACTTTTTTTATCTCTGGTGCTTCTGCTAATTCTTTGAAATTGGATTATCCATCTTCCCAGGTGAATATGGATGAAACAGATTTGGATCCATTGGTTAATACTACTGTAACAGTAGAGATACAAAAGATACGATCCTTAGAAAAACGCGATCTTCAGACGCATCACATAGAGAAAATCGATTGGTTTAACGACCCTGATTTTTATGTTAAAGTCTTTATCAATAATGTGGAGTTCACTAGCCCAACTTGGCGTAATGCAAGATATATTGACAATGTAGGGTGGTCTGCAAAACTTAATGTTCCTGATGATGAAGAAATTGTAAACATAAGAATAGAGTTGTGGGACTGGAACTTAGGTAGGGATAAGCGATGTGATGTAAGTTGTATCAACTATGATGCCAGTGATAATTATAGAAGTAGTTTTGGTGTGGATCTTACATATAGCATAATGACAGGTCATTGGTGGGGTGATGATTTTGCCTATGAAGAATTCATTAGTGCAGATCCTAGCGGCTATGGTAGACTTAATGGATGTGATGATGGCAGTATCTATCAGCGAGAAAGAGACTGCGAACTCTGGTTTAATATCTATCAAAACGATTTTGATAACGATGGCATACCATACTGGACAGAGGTAAATGTATATGAAACAGATCCTGAGACATGCGATCTAGGTAGAGATGATGATGGTGACGGGGTTCCTATAGAATGGGAGCACAAATGGGGGCATTATGCTTGGTATAATTGGCATGATGATACATACAAACATGCTTGGATATATGATCCGTTTGAATGGGAGGATCATGCTAATCTAGATCCAGATCAAGATGGTCTATCTAATGTAGAAGAGTATCTTACATCTCAATGGGGTTCAGACCCTTTTAGACAAGATATTTTCCTTGAGATTGATCAAATGGAGATAGGTCCCAATGGTGAGGGAAATACAATACCTCAATTAACAAAAGATCTTCTGAAAAATGCATTTAGAAGGCACAATATAGTATTGCACATTGATGATGGGTGTATGGGGGAAGGTCAAACAGATATTCCATTTGATGAAGATACAAGTAACTTGGAATTGAAAAATATATATCTTAATTTTTTCCTCAACGGGGATAGAAATTATTGGCGAAAAGGAGTATTTCATTATGGACTTATAGTATATCATGCGAGTTATGGTGGTTTTGTATTTGTTGGAGATGATAAATTAGATTGTTTTCAGGTTTCAACTAAGGCTCATGACCAAATACCAAGGAAACACCCCATCATAAATAGAATAGTTTGGGAAGATATGAATATGGAAGACATTCGAGCCGTTGTTTATGCTGGTGCAATGATGCATGAAACCGGCCATACATTAGGTATTTTCCATGATAATACTCCAGGATGCGATGACCAAGAAGGAAAAATGCCTTGGCAGATAAGCTTCTGGAAATGGCGTCCATATAAAAGTGTCATGAATTATGAATACGTCTATAAAATGGTGGATTACTCAGATGGTTCACGCGGTAGGAATGATTTTGATGATTGGGGTAGAATTGATCTTACACGTTTCCAGAAATGATAGTTTTGATGAATATGTGTATTGTGTGAATCATTATAATTTTTTACTATTGGAAACTTCTCTAAAATATCTGCGGCATCCCCTTTTGATATTGGCAAGTTGTTGTTGAGGGATATTGTAGGACTGTTGGGTGGCCTCAAGGGCAAAAATCAACCCGTGAACAAAAGCACCAGGGTTGTATTCATTTTCCTTACTGAGGTTGAATATGTCTTCAGTGATTTTCATGGCATCTTCTATTGAATATGGTATAGATTCCGTTTCTTGATTGATTTTCTTTTTATGGGCCATGTTTTGGCATTCCATTTGCCCCTTATATAAATTTGTTTTTAGACCAAAGCCCCCAGTTTAATGGATTAAAACATGAGTTTTTAAGATATATTTTTAAATAAATGGGTGCTATGAGACTATGAGGAGATGGGAAAATGGGAAAAATACGAGATATATTTGGAATGAATGTGGAACCAGAAGAAGTGGAAGCAGGAACTTATGAAGGGGCACTCAACATAGCTAGAAAGGCGTTAAATGATATGGGTTAAATTGCAGATATGTAATTTTAAAAACTATAATCATGTTTCTCTCAGTCTTTATTTGATGTCAATGGTTTATCATACCTCAAACTGAACATTTTATATAATTGTATAAACTATGAAATTTGGTTCTCAAATATTGGCTGACTAGCAAATAAAAAAACAGATAGAAAATATTATCAAATTATGGCATAAGGAGGATAATCAAGATATGAAGGAAGGTTACTTGCAAACAAAGATTGCTGAACTTAATGATAAGTGTAAACAGATAGATCAGATGATTTCAATCCAAGAATCTAAAATGAGACGGTTGCGTCAGAGGGTTGGAAATTACAAAGAATTGTTGAACAATCTGAAGGATGTACAAAATGTCAAAGACCAAATTATTGGTCATGTAACTGAAGAGAACGAGAGACTTATAAAAAAGCACATTGAAGATTTATCAGATGAGATTCATGGTATTGTTGATGTATCATTAGATGGCAAAACACAAACAATCAACGAAGCATTAGATTACTTAAATAAACGGGAGGGGAAGATAAAACAGCAAGCAGAAACAATTGTACAGCAAACTAAAGAAATCAACTTTCTTATGGAACATAATAATTTACTCATGATGAAATTGGTCAACAAAGGTGTTCTTTCAGATCAGGATGTTACTGAAATGCAGAGGAGATCTGCTAAAAAAACTAAAAAGGAATAGTAGAGACACACATGATTTTGAAAACAACTGGGCAACATTTGAAGTCAGTATGCCAAAGGATAAAGCGATAAACATGAGATCATTGTTCTTGATATTCCTATAAAACCATCTGCGGTTGCTTTCGATAATTGAACATCTATTTGGGCTGTGAAATAATCTGCAAAACCCTTCTCTGTTTCCTTTTAAAATATTTTTCTCAACTTGAATTCACTTATCCCGATAACAGTTGTACAACAAATCCTTAATAAGCAAACTTGCAAAGTATTACATGGTGAGAAAAATGAGATGTTGCAGTAGAGAAGATGATTTGTTTGAAGAAATATATGGTAAATTTGCAGAGAACTATGCTGCTCTTGTTGAGGAACACACACAAACATTGTTAAAAATTGAAGAAAAGAAAAAGCATAGAACACGAAATTTGATTGCGATATCATTATTCGGTGTTCTCATTGCAATGTCATTTATCACATTGGTAGCTCCTATTGTTTTATAGTTGAGATTTCAGTGATCTGTACATTGTTTAGTCGTAGTTTGACAAAAGATGATGCATAATTAATGATAAATACGTTTTACGAGTTGTTTCAGATATTGTAAAAATGAGCATTTTACATTGATCATTTTCCTTTAGGATTTACCTTAAACCATTTTAATGTGCTATAGAATCGCTGAACCGCTGTTATATTACCTATTATTGCAAAGTAGATTAGAACCCACTCCAAAAGAGAGAAACCCCAAGGCATTTGAAAATTGTAATGGAGTAGTATATGCTGGATAAGGGGGGTGATCATCAAAAGTACAAGCCTATCGGCTCTTCCCAATAGCCCGGAATAATCTCGTTTATATCCAATGGCCTGTGCTTGGGTTCCCATATAACTTGTAAGCAACATACCTATGATTGCAAGAAGGCCAATTCTCACGTCACACCAAGAACTCAGTGCAAGGCCACCGACCATAAAAACATCGGCATATCTATCTATCGCATGGTCAAGAAAATCCCCTCTTTTCGATGCTTTGTTGGCCAATTTCGCAACCTTTCCATCAATGGCATCAAAAAGACCATTTAGAAAGACAAATGAGGCAGCACCAAACAGATAATAATTTATCGATTCCAACTCTTTAGACGAGAAATAAAAGAACAATCCTGCAATAAAAGCAAAAATCAAGGAGACCCACGTTAAAGCGTTAGGATTAATCTTTGAAAACCGTTTGGCTATTACTGATAAGATTGGATCAATATTTCCCCTTTGATTTTCAAGAACCATATTACTCAGCCTTATTTTAGAAATCTTTCAGTATCTCTTCGGACCAATCAATGTTTCCTATATTATGTTTTTTCATATGCTCAAAATTGTTTTTGATAATTTCCATAATCAAGGCTGCTACGCTGTTTATATCCATGTTTGTTGTATCTATTTCAATAACATTTTTTTCAGGATGACTATCCACCGTTTCACAGAGTATTATATCTAATATTTCCGCCTCTATATTTTCCTTTATTTTCTCCTTTTTCCATCCCTTTTGAGACAGACGTTTTCTCAGTTCATCGGGATGGCATCTAAGAACGATCACCTTATCTACACTTTTCAATAGATGTGACAGATGTCCTTCAATAAAAACAATGTCTTTTTCCTTATAGTTCTCCTTTATATATCCATTTAACCTATCAACATCTACTATTTTTGAATTCCTTTTCTCATCATTGCCGATAAAAAAATCTTCACCGGCTGCAACCTTATTTATATCAACTATCTCAAAACCATTCTCATGTAAAATATTTGAAATAGAGGTTTTTCCAGTTCCAGGCGTGCCAGTAAGAGCAATAAGCATTCTATATCAACTTATGGTAATCATATCCATGGAATCCTTCTTTGAAGCAGTAGTGCAGCTCTTGGAAATCCCTTCTGAATTCTTTGATCGCTGCTTTTATTTTTTCCGTATCTTCGTTTTTCAGTAGTGCTCTTTCGTAGAATTCAGCAACCTCATCCATTTCGTTTTCTTTCATGCCGATTCTTGTAAGTTCAGGTGTTCCTAGTCTTAGACCTGATGGATTTAACGGGTCCTTGTCACCAGGAATCGTGTTCATATTGGTTACAATACCTGCATCTTCAAGTTTTTTTGATGCTTCACTTCCTTTCCCAGGTCCGATTTCAAGTAAAATCTGGTGTGATTTGGTAAAGCCAAGTTTTTCACCGAATACCTTAAAACCTCTTTCATATAGAGATCGTCCTAGGCTTTGTGCATTTTTTATTATCTGTTTTGCATATGCTTCACCGAATTCCAGATGTTCAGCATATGCTATTGCCTTTGCTGCAACATGGTGAAGATGATATGAAGAAGTAACTCCTGGAAACACTCCAAAGCTTAATTTTCTCAAAAATGATTTATCCTCTTTTGTATCTCCTTTATGATTAGATACAATCATTCCACCTTGTGGTCCTGGTAGGGTTTTATGAGTACTACCACTCATTACATCAGCTCCCTCCCTTAAAGGGTCTTGGAATTGTTTTCCTGCAATAAGACCTAAGACATGTGCAGCATCGTATACTAGATATGCACCCACGTCGTGTGCCGCTTCTGCGATTTCTTTTATTGGGCTTGGGAACAAAAAGACAGATCTCCCGTTTAATGCAAGCTTTGGTTTTACTCTTTTAATGAGTTTTACGGCGCCGTTAACATCGATGTTCATCTCTTCATCATTGAATGGGTAGGAAATAAGATCAATGCCCCTAACGCCTGCTGCGCCCCATTTTCCAAAAGAGATATGGGCACCATTGGCAAGATCTAAAACTGTTGCAGTTTCCCCTGGTTTCATGAGTGCCTTTAAAATCGCGATATTTGCAGTTGTACCTGCAGTTGGTCTCACGTCGGCATAGTGACAGTTGAAAAGTTTTTTTGCAAGTTCCATTGCTTTTTCCTCTACATTGTCAAAAAACTTGCATCCTTCGTAATATCTGTGGCCAGGGGTGCCTTCAGCGTATCTTCCATGAAAATCTGTAATAAGCATTTCTCTACACAGGGGTGATAATACGTTTTCACTTGCTATCATTGGAAGTGAGTTAGCAAAAAACTCATTGTTTTTCATAGCCTGCTTTCGGACATATTCAACTTCGTTATACCAATTCATAGAAACCACACAAAAGCCCTAATCTATGAATCCAATAAAAAGGTAATGGAAAACTCAGACAATGCAGTGCGAAAAATTATGGGTCTTATATTTCCATAAATTCCCTAGATGTCTTTGTAAGTAGCTCCACTCCATCTTTTTTTATTAATATATCATCCTCTATTCTCACGCCGCCAAATCCAGGTATATAAATGCCTGGTTCAACTGTGAGTACCATGTTTTCTTTTAACTCAACTTTACATTCAGAGTTAAATCCTGCACCATCATCGTGAACAGCAAGACCAACTGGATGTCCTGTTGAATGAATAAAACGGCCTTTAAACCTTGTATTGTCAATGTATGAGCTTACTGCATCATGCACGTCATGCGCCTCTATGCCTGGACGTATCGCGTCAAAACCGGTCCTTTGTGCTTCTAAAACAGTTTCGTACATATCCTTCTGTTCTTTACTGGCTTTTCCAAATACAAACGTTCTGGTCATATCAGAGTTATATTTTCTAAAACGTGCACCAAAATCAAATAAAGTAAAATCGCCACTTTTCAACCGGTAATCTCCATGACTATAATGCGGCTCCGCTGTGTTTTTTCCAAAGGAGGATATAGTTTCAAAAGCATTCTCATCAGCACCATTTTTCTGCATGAGATAATTAATCTCGGCAGCTATTTCAAACTCATGTATTCCCTCATGCAGAATATCTGGTATCATTTTCATTACCTTATCAGCTATATTGCATGCTTCCTTGATTGTTTTTATTTCAAATTCGTCTTTTACAAGTCTTGCTTTTGCAAAAGCATCTGAGACATCCACAAATTCCGAATTTGGACATCTGTCTTTGATTCCACAGAAATCTCTATGTGAAATTCCGCTGAAGTTTAAACCAATGTTTTTAAGAGGTGAGAGTGTGTTTTTGAAAAACTCGTTGAACTCCTCTCCATTTTTGTAGATGTTTAGATTTGCATTGGATTTTTTTGCAGATTCTGCTTCGAGCTCAGATATTATAATATCAACCTTTCCAGTGGGGTGTAAAGCAGCCACTGAACCTTCAAAAAGACCCTTGTCCAGACCAGTGACATAAAAGAAATTGTCATCAATATAAGGTTCGGATGAGTTTTTTATTATTATTGCATCCGGTTCTCCTTTCAGGTTGCTAAAAATGTTTTTTATCCTCTTCTCAAATATCATGATATCAACACGAACAGACTATCGTCTATATATATCAACCCAAAATAAATAGAAAGAAACGAATCTATGTGTATATAAAATCAAATATTTAATTTCTATACTGCTTAACCAAGCTCTGTAGATCCGTTAAATCGCTTTTGATCGTTTCGACCTGTTTCATTTTTTCTTCTTCGAAACTGTTAAGTATCGCTGGCAATGCTTTGGTGAGCTTATAAATGTGGACTGGCCTTCCCTTCCCTTTTTTCTTCAAATCTCTCTTTTTTGCCCATCCTCTTCGTCTCAATTCTTGCATTGCCACACTTACCTCAGGTTGCCTTAAATCTGCACCCTGCTCAACCTCTGCAGAGCGGCATTCGTCAACCTGTGATATATACATGAGTGTTTTGGCAAGATTCTTCGGCATCCCAAGTTCGGCGAATAATTGAACGGCCTTATCGTCTTTTTCATCCAATACAAATGATCTTTTTCGCTTCATTTTCCTCTCCTCGAGGCATAAATCATTTGTGAGTATTTATATTTTTCTTATTTTTTCAATTTTTGATGGGTTTTTGGTTTTAGATAGTATTGTATTGTTATTATCAAAATTTCTAATTTTTATTTTACTTTCACTAATCATTTTCTTAGCAAGATCATCAGGATATTCACCAGAATAAACTATCTCCCTAACACCGGCATTTATCAACATTTTTGCACAAACAACGCAAGGAGTATTGGTGCAATATAATACAGAATTCTTTATTGAGATTCCAAAAACAGCTGCCTGAATAATCGCGTTTTGTTCTGCATGTAGTCCCCTACATATTTCATGTCTTTCACCGGATGGAATGCCTAATTTTTCTCTTAGACAACCAACCTCTGAACAATGTTTAAGACCCTTTGGGGCACCGTTGTATCCCGTACTCAGTATGTGCTTATCTTTTACGAGAATGGCACCTACATTTCTTCTCAGACAGGTACTTCTTTTTGCCACAATGTGGGCCATTTCCATGAAATATTCATCGTATGATGGTCGCTCTCCCATAAAAATCAAGAGATAATAGTTAGACCTACTTAATAAAATTATGATAAATCCAATAAAACTGATGATAAAATATCATTATGTCGATATTTTGCAAATCTCCGCTTCTTTTGTGTTTGAAAATGGGAAATTGGGAGGAAAAATATAAGTTCTAGGAGCTGTTTATGCAATGTGAGGATGCACCAAATGAGAGATATTATTGTAGAGTTTGGCATAAACGCAGGGAAAGTGTGGAAGGCACTTAATTCGTGGGGATCACTTACAGAATCTCAACTAATAGAAAACACGAGGCTTAGCGCGAAAGAGGTACATGCTGCAATTGGATGGTTAGCACGAGAAAATAAAATATACAAAGACGGCAAATTGTTTAAACTTGGAGAAACAAATCTGACGGTTAAACTTGGAGAAAACGCCGGTAAAATATGGTATGTGCTTCATACGCAAGGGGAAGCAGACATATTGCATATCTTAAAGTTGGCACAGATGGATGAGAGAGATACTTACTCTGCTTTAGGTTGGTTGGCTAGAGAGGGGAAGATAAATACAAAGGCAAGGGGAAGAAATGACGAAGTGAGATCAGCCAATCTTGAGATGGAAAACATGAAAGGGGAGTTAGAATCATTGCATGCAGATTTGGGAGCAAGAAACCATATAATTAAGGAAATGACTACTCAACTTACCGAAGGACAAACACAATTTGTAGAGAATATGGGTGCTGTTGAAAGATTGCAGATGGAACTGGAGCAAAATCAAGACAAAATGGCGGAAATGAGGATGGAGCTAAATAAAAAAACAAACGAGTTATCGCGATTGCAGAATGAATCAGGAACCGATCTCTTAAATCCCGAATTCAATACAAGTACACTTTTCAGCAAAGATGTTCCTTTGACACAGCTACAAAAACAACAGAATGTGTCAGAAATCGGTGAAGATCGTCGTGAAAAAGAACCCTTTGGTTGGAAGGATAAACCACGACGCAATTGTGATGAGGCGGATATCTCTCATGATGTTGCAAATAATCTTAAAACAAAAACATTAGATGACGATGAATCAGAATAATTGATACTTGGATTAAAACTATTTGTTTTCGTCAATGTTGTGCTAAGGATTCTAAAATGTCCATTTAATGCTATTCCATTAAACTGCACCACATCATCAAACTTAAAAGGATGGAATGTATATCTAGACTGCAGAAGTTAATTTTAAAGTTGTAGGAGAAATCAAGATGGTATACAAATATGGAATTTATCAGTCCTCTGGTGCGAGTTGTATATTTTATAAGGAAGATGAAGATGGTAACCAGTCGACCTTCAATCTCTTTGTTGCACCCGAGACGGATGTTAAAGATAAAAACACAATTTTTGCTTTAATTGATAATGAGCAAATAGGGGAAGATAATTGGTTTGGAGTTAGGGATTTAACCATACAGAATATATTTAAGGCATTTGATGAATGGGCATCTGGGGCTCCAATTGTCTTTGAGCTAGATGCCCAAAGAAATATAGGTAATTTTTTAAAGTTGGCGTTAGAAACTACTGGAAAACCAACGTCTTGATTATAAAAAATTTGGGAATTGGGGAGAGTTACTGGAAATTTCCCCTTTTACTTTTTCAATCCAACTCCGATTTCCTGAAGATCTTTTGGTACAAAAGAATTCTTAAAAATCTTACGTGCATCATTTTCCAATATGCGGTAGTCCAGGTATCTGGGGCTGATATGGGTGAGAAATAATTTTCCCACATTTGCTTTTTTAGCTATCTCTGCAGATTGAAATGCAGTGGCATGTCCATATTCATTTGCGATATCTTCTAGTTCGGAGTCAAATGTTGAATCGTGAATCAAAACATCTGCATCTTTTGAGAATTTGATCATGCTCTTGCAAGGCTTTGTATCACCAGATATGACTATTTTCCTTCCTTTCCTGGGTGGACCTAATACTAAATCTGGGGTGATTTTTCTACCATCTTCTAGTGTTATAGTTTTTCCACGTTGAAGTTTACTAAATAAGGGTCCTTCAGGAATGCCTAGTTCTAAAGCCTTGGGCTTGTTAAACTTACCTGGTCGCATTTTTTCTTTGAGGCTGTAGGCAAGTGCAGGGATGCCATGTTCAACCTTTAGGATATGTATCTCATACCCGTCAAAATCGAGAACATCTCCATCATTCACTTCATGTGGAAATATCTTATAACCTGGCCTAAAATATCCAAGAGATAAAAGCTGGGATACAAGTTCTATTATTCCCTTTGGACCATAGATATGCAGAGGCTTGCTTCTATCATTCAACTGCATTGTCTGAATAAGGCCAGGTATTCCTAGGAAATGATCGCCGTGGAAATGCGTAATAAATATCTTGGATATTTGCATATAGCTAAGATTCGATTTCTGAAATTGCCTTTGTGTTCCTTCTCCGCAATCAAACAATATGACTTCACTATCTCTTTTAATGGCTAATGAAGATACGTTTCGTTTCACAGTTGGCCAGCTGCCACCAGTTCCAAGGAATATAATACTCAGTTGCGTCATCTAAAAGAAGGGATTGTGCTTTATTGTAAAAGCGTTTTGGTTATTTCTGAAATACAGCAAAATAACGAGTTAGGCTACTATGGGCTCTGAAGCCATGTTTTTCTACCAATGAAAAATACTTTTCACCTAACGGCAACATATTCTTATTTGACAATCCAATGACTGCTCTACCATTTTCTTTTAAAACACATGATATGTTCTCGAAAGCCCGCTCATACAGCTTACGTATATCTTCTCCCTTTGTTGTAGTTGCCTTTCCATATGGAAAATCGGTTACAACAGCGTCGACTTTGGCAACGTGTCTAGTGATGTTACCAATATCAGAATGGAGTACTTCATAGTTCTTTAGATCATAAAAATCAAGGTTGTTCTTACACCCATCAACCATTTTGTCTTCGATGTCACTTCCAATTACCCTTGCACCAATCAAACCCGCCTCAATCAAAATGCCTCCTGTACCGCAGAAAGGATCCAAAAGTGTTTCCCCCTTTTTGATGGAAGACAAATTGACCATGACCCGTGCTAGTTTGGGATGTAAGGAAATGGGTGAAAAAAACGGACGATGCTGTGCTTTTCTGTTTTCAAACTGGCTTCTATTTAATTCTGACAATTTCAAACCAACATATGTGGTTGAATCGGTGATCAATCCACGCACCTCGATATTGGGATTTTCAAGAGATACCTTCCTCTCTTTCGAGTAGATGTCTGCCAATGTTTGTACTATTGACCGAGAGTCAATAGTGTTTGATCTGTTTTTGCATCTTATAGCTATTGAACCATTTTTTTTGATGTGGTTTTCTATGGCATATTTCTTTATCTCTATGGTAGATGGTGGACAAGAGAACAACATTTCGTCAATGTAAAATGTGAGTGACAGCCTACTAGCCAATTTTTTAATATTGCTTTCATCGACCTCCGTATTTATAACCAAAACATCCTCATTTGATTCTATAACTTTGTAATTGATCTTCTCAGCTCTTAGACAAGCTAAAATCTCTGCCGCTGGCAACGTTTTATGTTCTTTGGATAATTCGAATATGAACTTCATAGCTCCCTCAGAAATGTTCTATCGATTTTTAAATACAGCCTTGATCAAAAATGGGGCTACAAGTGTAGTTGCGATGGTTAAAAGAAGAGTCGTGGCAAGTATTTGATGTTCAACTTCTGGACTCGATAGTAGTCCACTAGATATTGCAGAACTCGCAATTATTAGAGCCAACTCCATTCTCGGGATCATTCCTACACCTACCTGTAAAGATTCCCTATTTTTCATTCCAGCTAGTCTTGCTCCAATTCCGCAACCAGCTATTTTTCCGACGATGCTAACAGTAATGATTACTAATGCTAGTAAACCAATAGTAGCAAACGATGAGATGTCCTCACCAGCCCCATTCCACAAGCTAGCTCCAACCCATACAAAAAACAGCGGAATAAAAAATCCATATCCTATTGTTTTCACATCGTCGATAATTTTTCTGGACTTTACGGTATGTCCAATAATAAGTCCAGCGATAAATGCACCTATTATTCCTGCTATACCACATCTATCGGCAAAGAATGCAAATAATAGAAGTATAGCTAGGGAGATGCTTAAAAGGGCTTTTGGCAGATGTATTCTTTCTCCGAGATCTAGTATTCTGTCCATAATTTTTAATCCAAGATACAAGAATATAATGAAGAAAATTGCTATTTTTACTCCTACATAAATTGGCGGGTCTGTTCCCAAAAAGAATGCCAATAGAATGATGCCAAAAACGTCATCGATAACGGCGCCCCCTAGTATAGTAGTACCAACGTCCGAATCTAAAACATTTAGATCAAGTAATGTTCTAACTGTTACACCTACTGAAGTGGCGACTAATATCAACCCTATGATGGTGCTGTCCTTTGTTGAAAAACCAAAAAACAAAGCAGCCCCAATACCCAATATCAATGGCAGGATTACTCCGCCAACAGCAACAAAAGACGATGATTTCCCCATCTTTTTTAGTTTTGGTAAACTTGTTTGTAATCCTGATATAAAAAGCATGAATAATATTCCTATTTCTGCTAGAAGTGTGAATTCACTGGAACCAAAATCTAGTTGAGGGAGCCGAAAATCAACGTTTAAAAAAGAATATGTCTGGCCAGAAAAAAACGCAATTCCTACTCCTCCCAAAATTATGCCTGCTAGTATTTCACCTATGACTGCAGGTTGTTTTAGTTTGTCAAAAATATGTCCCAAAATTCTTGCAAATATAAGAGCTAGAGCAATTAATAATATAACATCAAGTTCCGTTGGAATCAACCTTCTTCGTCGTCTTCTACTATTGGATGGTATTGAGTAGCACCATAATATTTTCTAATTAACTGATGTAAAGTAAGCTCTCCGATAATCTTTTTGTCTTCTACAACTGGAAGTCTCCTCAGTTTGTGTTTTAACATTTTCATTAAAGAATCTATTATCTTATCATCAGGGCCGCAATCTATGATTCTGTGGCACATAACATCCTCTGCAGCCTTTGCAGTACCATGTTTAATAGAGCTTATGTCGGGCATGCCAAAGACATATGATGGGAGGTGCTTTGGAGCAAGTATTGATAAAACATCGTGTTCAGTTATAATTCCAACAAGTTCTTTATCTTCCTTGTTTTCAATAACCCATATGTGGTTTCTACCACTAAGAATTGATAGGACGCGATGGATGTCATCTTTTTTCCCAATCAACGGGAGATCCCACACTCTTTTATCCATCAACTGCTTGACTTTAAGTTCATAAAAATCTGATATTAATTTATTGTCTCTTGCCATCTAATTAGCCATAAAGTAAAAAGCAATATTTAGTTTTTGCCGATAGAACATTTATAACTGAGATGTGCTGTTCCAATGTTAAAATGTAATTTACTTCT
>CAZXHI010000097.1:0-9379 GCA_964640555.1 uncultured Thermoplasmatales archaeon
TATCTTTTCTGCTACAATTTATTTTATAAAATGATTTTCTCTAAAACCATTGTAGGCATATGTTACATGTTTGTATAGCATAAAGGGTCATAAATCAATATGGCAATCTTTAATTTTTGCTTTTATTTTTTCCTGTTTTTATTTTGTTGTCTTTCTCTCCATCGTTGAACACGGATTCTATTTTCTTGTTCATATTGTAAATCTGATTTTTTATAAGTTCTGACTTTTCGCAACATTAGTTTATTTTTGATATTTTTTTATGATTTGTTATTATGTTAGAACCTGCTCAATATCGTGTGGTAATTTGATATAGTTTTTTATAATAGCGGAAAATTCCTGTTATGGACAAAATTAATCTGATGGTTGTGATAAATGTTGCAAATAATCTTTTTAATAACCTTTATATAATGGGTAAATATATGATTATATGCATTATGGCAACGAAAGGGAGAAGGATGGCATAATTTTTTCATATTTTTTGCCTCCTGTTATTGATTATTTTTTTCCCTTCTCCCTTTGCCCCTAATTACGTTAGTTTTTTTACTCCCAATAGACTCCTATAAATTGTATGTTTGTACTGCATAAATAATCATAAATCAAACTTATGATTTATTAAAGCTAACCTTCAAATTTTAGTGTCTGAATTATATTTATATCCGTATTTTAAAATTGGTTTCTCCTTACAAATTGTAATATTTACAAATATACGTTAACTTGTCTTTTCTGCTACATTTTATGTTATAAACAGTTTTTCTCCTTTTCAAATTATTTAACCATTGTTATAATAAGCGCTTTGTGTAATAATTCTTGTTTATAAATCGATACCAATAACATATACGGGAGTTTGAAAAGTAATTTGAAAAAGAAGGAGGGGGACAATAAAATATGAAGAGTTTTTCTCATTCAATTTGTTGCCGTAGATAATATACTTTGTATGCATATAATTTTTCCCACTGTATTGTTACAAATGCTACAATTAAATCTTTCATAGTGTGTAACAAAAGTTGCATTAATTTATTTAGCAACATTTATAATATATAATGGCGTTACAATAATAATTAAAGGGAGATAAAGAATTTATGAAAACAAAAATATTAGGTATTTTAGTAATGACGTTGTTGATTGCAACTGCTTTTTCAGTAAATGGATGTGTAGAATTAAATGATATTAAATCCAATATTTCCATTGATAAAGTTATAGCTAGTAGTTCAACTACTGCTGATTATAAATCGTTTTTTAATGGACATAAAGAAGGAGAAAGTAATATATTTAATAAAGACGGGGACTGGCAATGGGCAAAAGGGGCAGGTGGTACGTCTGAGGATGTTGGCCAGGGAATCGTAGCGCTTTCAGACGGCTCCACAATAGTAACTGGATATTTCAGTGGTTCAGCGACATTCGGGAAAGGTGAAAGTTCCGAAACTGTTCTGGTTTCAGATGGTAGTGACGATATTTTCGTGGCCAAGTACAATTCCGACGGCATGATCGCATGGGCGAAACGTGCAGGTGGGATGTATTATAAGGATGCAGGCCAGGGAATCGTAGCGCTTTCGGACGGCTCCACAATAGTAACTGGATATTTCAGTGGTATTGCAGATTTTGGCCCATACACTCTAACCAGCCAAAGCCAAAGATATAGTGATGTTTTTGTTGCAAAGTTATCTGATGATGGTGTAAATCAACCGCCAAACAAGCCCAGTACACCCAGCGGTCCAGCATCTGGAGATGCTGGTACTACATACACTTATACAAGTAGTGCAACTGATCCGGATGGAGATTCAATATCCTATTTGTTTGATTGGGGGGATGATACAGATAGCGGATGGACAGATCCTATCTCTTCAGGACAAACAGCAACTGAGACACACAAATGGTCAGAGCAGGGAACTTATCAGATCAAGGTAAAAGCACGAGATGCACCAGATTTAGATGAAAGCGAGTGGTCGGATCCGCTTAGTGTTAGCATGCCAAAAAACAAACCATACATCAACACACCATTCCTCAACTTCCTGGAGAATCATCCACATCTGTTCCCACTGCTAAGACAACTGCTTTGGTTACAATAGATAATAAATTATCTTCCTTCTTTTTTCTTTAAAATAATTACAATAAGCAGGCAATCATTGTTTTATGTAAAAATTCCCCCCTTCCTTCAATCTATACCTCGTCATAACAACCTTAGTGTCTGAAGTACCGCTGTCCCGAAAAAACCATAGATATGCCATTTTCATCTGCAGCTTCTATTACTTCATTGTCACGTATGGAACCACCAGGTTGAATAATGGCCTTTACACCTGCCTTTGCAGCAACATCAACGGCGTCACGGAATGGGAAAAATGCATCACTAGCCATTACAGATCCTTTGATGTTTTCTTTGCCTTTGTGTATTGCAATCCATGCTGCATCAACTCGGGAGGTTTGTCCACCACCGATAGCCACCGTATGTGTGTCTTTTACGAAGAGAACTGAGTTGGATTTAACATGTTTAACACATTTAACTGCAAATTCCATAGAGTCTAATTCTTTTTCGGACGGTTTCTTTTTTGTAACGGACTTCCACGCCTTTTTATTGGATAGCAGGACATCTCTATCCTGTACCAGAAAACCTCCCACCACACTTCGGAAGGTTGCACCACTTCGCTCAATTTTTTTATCAAGTCCCTTGCATTCCAGTAGTCTTAGATTCTTCTTTTTACTAAAAATGGATAAAGCATCTTTGCTAAAACTTGGGGATATTATTAATTCAAGGAAATAATTGGAAAGTTCCTTAGCGACATCTTTTCCAACTTCTCCGTTAAATGATACAATTCCCCCAAATGGAGAATAAACATCAGTTGCATATGCATCCTTCCATGCCTGCAGCATGTTGTCTGAAGATGCTATGCCGCATGGTGTAGCATGTTTTATTATGACGCATGTACGATTTGTAAATTCTTTTATGCATTCTATTGCACAATCGGCATCTAATATGTTATTGAATGAGAGCTCTTTTCCCTGTAACTTGACTGCATTAGAAATACAAGGCTCTGCAACTCTGGGTAAGGATCTATAAAACGCTCCTTTTTGATGGGGATTCTCACCATATCTCATATCCTGTATCTTACGCATGGTTATAGTGTAGGCATCAGGTAGAATTTCATCTGTCCATCTATCTGCTAGATACTGTGAGATGATAGAATCATATTGAGCAGTATGAGCATAAGCCTCAACTGCAAGTTTCTCCCTTTCTGTTACATCTATTTTTCCTTTTGATCGAAGAGCTTTTAAAACTTCACCATATTGTTTTCTGCTTGTAATAACAATGACATCTTTGTAGTTTTTTGCAGCAGCTCTTATGAGCGTAGGACCACCAATATCTATGTTTTCTATGACTTCTCCTATACTTACATTTGGCTTTTGTATGGTTTTTTCAAAAGGATATAAATTGCAAACTACAAGATCGATACATTCTATTTTGTGTTTTTTAAGCGCACCCATATGTTCTTTTTCATCTCTTTTCGCAAGAATTCCTGCGTGTATTATAGGGTGAAGAGTTTTTACTCTACCATCAAGCATTTCAGGAAAACCAGTAACCTCTGATACTTCTTTGATTCCGATGCCCGCATCTCTTAGTGCAGTAGCAGTTCCCCCAGTTGATAAAATCTCTATATTAAGTTTGGATAATCCCTTTGCAAAATCGATGATGTCTTCCCTATCTGAGACGCTAATCAGAGCTCGTTTACAATCGATCATTACTCTTACCTAATCAGCATATGAGGGGCGCTCATAAACGTTTGGGTTTTTTACATGATTTTTTTTCAATTTCTACGGCCGCTTTTAGATTTATATCGCCTTTTAAAACTTCAAGAGCTGTCTTTTCCGAAATAGAGAATCGCCCATCTGTAAGTTTTCTGCTGCGTTCTTGTATATTTCTTATATCTCCTTTTGTTGGCTTTAATGGTAAATGCCTTTGTACTTTCCCACCTGAAAGCAGTGCAATTGATGCAGCAGCTTCACTATCCTTCTCAGACCTGTTTGCCTGCTTTGAAGACGTTGTCTTGGTTTCATCGACAATTTCAATGGGCACTTCCAATGGAATCAACGAGTTTATTATCCTATTCCTTGTGATTACTGACCCATGTCCAATACGTATCAGATTTTCGTTTGCAGGATATTCTTTTAGAAATCTTTGTATGATATCTACAACTTTTTCTGGAGATTCAACATTTGTTTTTTGGAGCAATATGTCATCGCCGACAACTGCCACACCTGGCTGCTCACCAGGATCTACGCCGATGAGAACCTTTGAATATAGTTCTTTTCCAAGTAGCATTTGCAATGCCAGATCTACTGCATGATCTATGGTATCATAGACATCAGCTGCTATTATCTTTTGAGATTTGATGTCGTGTAGCTCACTATGAGATGTTAGTATCACTCCAATCCTGCGGGGAATATGATCAATTGACGATAATGAAACATAGGGAATTTTTCTTATTCTAAGTACTTTTAAAAGATCATGATACAATGAAAAATCTTTAGTATATACCCCCAGCGTTTTCATTCAATTAAAACATCAAGCATCAAGGATATATACATTTGGACTCTATCGATCCCATGGCATTTTCCCATCTAGATAGCCTGTCCAGAAGATCCTGCAATTCTCCTTTAGAAGATCATCAATTTCAACAATATCATATCTCTCCTTTATTATCCCATCAAGGTGTTTGCCCATACTTAGATTCTTGACTTGATCTCTTAAAAAATCTTTTATGTTTCTGAATTCCCTTTTTATCTCTACATAAAATCTACCGTTCTTTTCGTATGGCTTCTTTATCACTCTTGGGTTGCCTTCCCATTTAAGAATAAAATCTCGTACATTTTTTTCCAATTTAACTGGGGGACCCATGTGAACAAGCGTTTTTGAAATAAGCTCATTTTTCGTCTTAACAATTATGAAAATCAAATTACTTGATTCATCAACATGAAATTTCGCATCAAAGATTGTAAAACCATATCTTCCACAAGCTTCACTCATAGAGCGAGCAGCCTTACGTATCTGCGGATACAGATTCTCGACTATAATATCTGGTTTGGAAAAAACTACTCCGACATATAAGCACTTTTGTTTTTGAATTTCAGATTTTATTTTATCAAGAGACCAAGGTTGTATTTCATTTGGAAAAAAGAAGGTAATTCGCGGGTTCTTTAGGTATTCTCTACATGCTTTTACAAATAGTTCAAACTTTTCTTTTGACAAAGCAGAGGCAACATTCCTATCACTATCAACAGGATCAATAAATGTTAATTGAGTATCAAAAGATTGATGATTACCATCAGAAAGGGCTAGTTTCTTTCCATGCTTCCAGCCCTGTGCACTTTGCACAAGATTCTCAAAAGATTCATACCTTATAATCAAAATTTCACATAAATAACCAGAAAATCCTTCGACCTCTGCTTCTGCCCCATAGCAACCAATACCTTTAAGGAACTGTTTAAACAGTCTTACTTCATGCCTTTGTGACTTACTCAGATGTTTCTTAATATATTTTGTGTGGAGTGGAGTTCGATCAACCGCTGAAAGTTTTTGTGATGCGTTTTCTATTTTATAGCAGGGGACTATTTCGGCTTTACGATCTTTGAAATATCCTCTTATGTATGGGTGTTCTGCGTAGCACTCTTCAGTATTTTTGAGAAGTAATCTACCTATCGAAAGTGCATTTCGTGCAATATCCCCTTTGGATATAGCTGTGGGGAACAATAGAAATAAATCGATATCAAGGCTGTTTTTTAGATAAGTATCTTTTGCTGTCGATCCAACAAGTTCAATAGAAACCGGTAACTTTCTTTTTTTAATTTCTTGCTTTACGAGTTCTATTAACTCTTGTATAATATCTTCAAGCTCTCTCCGGTCATCGGGCGAAGGTGCAACAAGCCCTAAGACTTTTCTTTCGATATCATCGGATAATTGGGTCATTTTATGTATCCCTGATTAAATGATTCAATAAGAATATTACTACAATGGCGAGTAAAGCACCACAAATTACGTCAGTAATCCAATGAATTGCCAAATAGACAACCGACAAAATAACAGATACCATGCAGAAATAGGCAAAATAGGATAATTTCTTGTTTCCTGCAAGACGGACGGACCATGCTATTAGAATACTTGTTGCGACATGTAGCGACGGTAGACAGTTGTTTTGAGTGGTAGTTACATAGAAAAAACTTTCAACTGTTGGTATCACAGTATTGAGGGCAAATTCTATGTTATAAAATTTATAAACATTTGTTATTGGCATAAAAAGGTAAAATGGCAGAGCAACAGCATAAATGAGTGGCAATCCATATGCAAGCGTTTTCATTGGTCTTTTTTTATCAACCACAAGAAAATAAGTCGGTGAGAACCACAGAGTAAAAGGATAAACTGCTATGTACATAAGTACAAAAAAATAAACGAGAACCGGTGTCCAATGCTGCGAAAACCAAATCACAGTATCGCCTTCAATATTTTGTATGTCATAAGCAAAATCAGTTCCAATCCATTCTGTTACAGGAGCATCCAGTATGTTTACCTCAATAAGATGAAAAAACACGACTCCAACGATAAGCAATACGTACGGAAGGTGTCTTTTGAATGTCTCATAAAAATCTGCAATATTTGTTCTGTAAACCTCCCTTGGCATGAAGATTATAAGGCCAATGATGAATAGTATGATATTGACCAGTCCTAGAACAATTAACCATGTTTCTACTACGTTTACCATCCCCAGTCATTATAATTTTACATCTATTAGGGTTGTATAGATAGGCCCTTTTGGAGTCAAATCACTTTTCTTTAGTTTAATTGAATCAACTCTAATGTCAACAAACTGGACATCTCTATATTTTTCTATTACACGCAAAATTCCATCTTTTCCCTTCGCACTTTTAACACGTGCAATTGTCAGATGAGGTGAAAACCCTCTTTTTTCCTTTTTGAATCCCATCTTTGAAAGCTGTTCATCAATCTTGCTTGCAATAACTCCTATGGGTTCGCCTTGTTTGATTCCTATCCAGATAACCTTTATGTAATTCTGATTTGGAAAAACACCAGCCCCCTCTAGCTGAATATTGAACGGATCGATTTCTTTTACCGCATCTTTCATTATTTTATCGATTTCATCTATCTGGGAGTCATCCGTATCCCCTAGAAACTTAAGTGTGATATGAACGTTTTCTGGCTCTACAAGCTTTACATTTGCACCTGTTTCTTTGATTTCCTTTTCAAACTCCAATAACTTCGGGAAGACATCAATATCTACAGCTATAAATCCCCTAAATTGCGACATTTAATCATCTCCATTTCCACATTCCAAATCTTCTACTTCTATAAAACCTATGTCCATTTTTCTAGAAAATATATTCTGCCCGCATTTTTCTTGTTTATGATAACAAATGTCAAATAACCTTTATATCACAACAGACAGAAAACCTATGTCGTTGGTGAAAAAAGTGAGAAATATTGTTTTTAAACAAAGAGTCAAGGGCTATACAGATTTAATTCGCCCATTTACCCTTCTTGCACCCCTTCTTGTGTCAACATGTATAATGATTGCAAGTTTTTTCTATAATGGAGAAACAAGCAATGTAGTTTCAGTACTCTGGAGTACAATAATTCCTGCAAGTTTTGCTTTAGCTATATTAAACGGGGCATCAAATGCATTAAATCAGGCCACTGATATAAAAGCAGATAAAATATCGAAGCCATATCGCCCCATCCCAAAAGGAGTAATATCCACAGGTGAGGCAAAAATAATATCGATTGTTATGTATCTTATGGCATTTTACATATCTGCAACCATCAGCATCATGTTCAGCGTCTTTATTATTCTCATAGCAGTTTTTACAATAACCTATTCAATTCCACCCAGAATAAAGGATATTTTATTTTTAAATCAGTTTTGGGTTGCAATACCCCGAGGATTACTTGGGATACTGGCATCATGGAGTGTCTTTGGTAATCCTTTGCAACCACTACCTATATCCATTGGCCTTATTGCAATGTTCTTTTTGATTGGCGGATCAATTACAAAAGATGTAACCGACAGTTATGCTGATAAAAAGGCAGGTACCCGTACACTAGTTAATACATTTGGAGTCAAAAAAGCAGCATTCATGGCACTACCTTTCATGTTTTTCCCTTTTGTCATGATTCCAATAATGATTGACTGCGGCATATTGGAGTCATATTTCTGGCTACTGACATCCCTTGCGATACCGGGCTATCTAGTATTTTATTTAATGATACGTGAAGATAAGGGAAGCAAATTTATGGAAAATACTTCTGCGTGGACACTCATGTATGTCACATATTTTGTCTTTGCATCCAGTTTTTCGGTTCTTACCATATTAGGTTCGGTCGTTGCATAGTCAAAGATAAAAATTCAACATAGATACTAAAGATCACTGTTTCACCCCTATTTAATAAAAATATAAAAAATAAATGTTAATAATTTTTAAAGAAAAATATAAGACATATAAAATGTTTCATGTTTCTGGGGAAACAATGAAAATGAGAGATGTTGACTTGTCCGTTAGGAATGTTGAGGTAGTATTGGATAAAAGGATCCTACTTTTGATACTAACTGTGGTAGGAATTAGCATAATATTATCTGGATGTTTAGCATATGTCTTTTCATCATCACTTTTTACCGTGCTATTTGCACTAATAATCGGAGTTACAATTGGAGTTTTGATGAATTACTTTATTTTAACCTCGTTTAAGGTTTACGGGGGTTTATTTTAATCATACGTTTTTCTAAAAAATTCCATTTTCCAAACTACTATATAAACTTAACTATACCTATCGTGTTAATGGTTTACATAGTAAAATAGGCAATGGTGAACTCAGGTTGAGGAAGGTTTAATTGTTTCTTCTAGTTTACCATCTTTATCATACCAATTTTCCCTTTCTAATTTGTAGATTCTTCTATTGCTTTTGTATTCTCTATCTGGATTTCGTGCTTTTCGTAATTTATGACTATCTAGATATATTGTGTCTCCACTCCACCAACCAAGACTAACCCATTGTCTCTTTCCATCTGTTCCTTTAACTCGTATGTATAATCTTCTATCCATATAATAATGGTATACCATTTGGGAATAAAAAACTTATGGTATACCATTTACTATTCTGGATTCTGCCAATTCCTGTCATTTCTCCGCTTATCGGACACGTGTTAATGGTTTACATACTTAAAAAATATATTTTCTTTAAATGTTCTATTTATTATATCAAGTCCAAGCATGAAGAACGTCTCTCCTTTCAAGATAGCATGAAAGGAGAAGCACATTTGGTACAAATGTTTCCACTGCATTTTATTTAAGATACTAAAAATCAGAGGGATATAAAAATCAA
>CAZXHI010000098.1:0-5675 GCA_964640555.1 uncultured Thermoplasmatales archaeon
CAAGACCTCTTAACCTTTTATCTATTGTGCCCATAAACTGTTTTACAGCATTGAAAAAAGTCTTTCGGTTAAGCAATGGTACTTCTTTTTCCTCAAGGATCATATATACCTTTTCGAGATCCTCTTCATAGCTCTCAAGCGTTCTTTTATTATCAAAGTAAGAATCCATTGGTTTGTCTAAAAGCCTGAAGTACTTTCGTATATTGTTACGGTAGCTCTTTTTAGTATTATAAGCAGTTATCAGCTTTTTCCTAAAAAATTTCTCAATTAGTTCTTCTGCCATTATAATTTACCATAGAATATAATGGCGTATATGGTATTTATATTTTTACGCTGTTGGCTACATGTTATTCATTGAAATCCAGCCGCTGAAACATACGTTATTCACTTTTTTTCTTAGTGCTGCTAGGTTTTTTGGAAGCAGTCTTTTTTGTGGTTTTAGTTTTAACCTTGTCTTCTTCAGCCGGTTTAGATTTTTTAGCAGGTTTTTCTTTTGGTTTCTCTGTTTTCTCCTTTTTCCCAGATGGTTTTTCCTTCTTTTCAGACGCTTTCCCAGATTTTTTCTCCTCTTTTTCTTCCTTTTCTTCTTTTGCCTTTGGAGCCTTCTTTTTCTTTATTTTTATTTCACCATCTGCAGCTGGGCTAACTTCGTAATCTTCGGTACCAGATATCTCACCAGGTTCTTCCTCAGGCTCGGGTTCCTCTTTTACTAAGATAGGTTCCTTCTTCTCTTTCTCTTCCTTCAGCAATTCACGTCTGGATTTTTTGAACTCGAGCTCAGGCAAATATGCCTCAACAACACCATCATCAAATTTAACGGCCTTCACACGTATTTTACTAGGCATCCTGTACTTCCCATGTGTCCAGAGAGCGTTATTCAGGGAATCATCCATCCAAATGTTTTCTACCTCAACCTTCATATGTTTAGTCAAAAATTGTTTCACCCTCTTAACAGCTATGGGTGCTGCTACGGAGGACTTAAAACCTTTCTTCTTTAAAGGTATGACATATATTTTTTCAATTTCTTCTGCCATGGTAATCAAGCTTTCTTAAGTTTATTTCTACGCCAGTTACGCGTTTTGGGATGACGTGTAAAACGCCGGTTAGTTCTAATCATAATCCATGCAGGTACACGCCGGTTGCTTTTATTAGCCTTATTCAAACGAAGTTTTTTGCCAAGTGATTTATGTGTTGACATGATATTCTACCTTCTCTCTATCTTTATATCTCTTTTCTTTGGAATTATCTTCGAAAGCAGCATACGTAACTGCTCATCATTTATTTTATTTTTTAATCTGCCACCCTGAGCAAGCATTATGAGCTGATTCTCGATTTCCTCGGCCATTTCAGGTCGAGCAACCTTTATCCTTCCAAGCCGTTCTTTTGCTTGTGTTGTAAGAATGCTACGGAGAATCATCCTCCTTTTTTCTTCAAGCTCTTTTTTTTGAGCATCCTGTTCTTCGAGTGATTCTTGGAATTGACCCTGTTGCTGCAACTCCTGCAGTTTTTTTCGTCTTAGATTCTCAAGTTCTTCATCCATAAATCTCAATTACTGATCCATTAATTATTTAATATTTTTCCAAACCTGGGTAATAAGCCTCAACATTTTTCATGACTTCATGAGAGGTATTGTCTAAAAAGGACCTGCCTTTTGGAGTAAGCACACGACCTTTTCCTTTGATTCTTGTTACATATCCTGCCTTTTCAAGTTGCTGAACAGCCCTTCTTGCAATGGAGCCACTTCCACGTCTTGCCTTTGATGGTTTTGAACCGCGATTTTTTCCTCCACCGTATTCTGCCCTGAGTTGCTCTACACCAATAGTATTTTTAATATAGATTTTACGTAGAATGGCTGCACATCTGACATACCACCAATCTTTATTTGCTGGAGGATTATCCTTATGTACACCTGTTCTAACATACCTATTTTCTTCTGGTAGAACAATAGATTTATCACTCTGTAATTTCTTTGATACCTCGTCTATTAATTCCTTAGTTGGAACATCATATAACGTCGTCATATATTCATTACTCCCATATGTGAGACTAGAATTGGGTAACGGTAATAAATGATAGGTTATTTAAGTATAGCGGATGGTTTTTCCCCAGTCTTTTTGAGTGGAATCCGAGTATATTTTCTACAATTATGGCAGTAAACAACTATTTTTCCCCCATGAATTCTCACCCTGCAAGTAACATTTGGCAGAAGATATCTATAGCAGTGTTTGCAGAATCTTCGTTTATATTTTTTAGGGATCGGCGTCAGGTTCCTCATAGATATTTTTCGTGCAAGTTCTACATATCTGTTTGACAGGTTAAATTCACCTGAAAGGGCATTTTCTTCCGCTAAGATGAATAATTTGTTGATCCGCCCCTTTGCTATTATTTTTTGCATTTTCCGATCTAATGCTTTTTTTCTTGACATAATAATCCTTTCGTTGTGGTTCTAAAATAGTTTTTTTCTGTCATCTAAATTAATGTATTTTTTCCTACACATCAATTCTTTCTTTAAAAATCTATTTTCCCCGATGAAATTTTGAGTTATACAAAATCTGGGCAAGCAAGACGAGGATAAAAGTAAGAATTTATATATTATCCGATAATATTTTTGAGTTCGGATATGTTGTTTTCAACAGTTTCAAATTCTCTTAATTTTTCCTGCTCAATGTTTTTCATTATTTCAGATAGTTGAACCATGGGCTTATAGACATGAACAGGTCTACCTTTTCCTTTCCCTTTAAGATCCTGTTTTGTTACCCATCCCCTTCGCCTTAGCTCTTGCATTGCCACGCTTACCTCAGGTTGCCTTAAATCTGCACCTTGCTCAACCTCTGCAGAGCGGCATTCGTCAACCTGTGATATATACATGAGTGTTTTGGCAAGGTTCTTCGGCATCCCAAGTTCAGCGAACAATTGAACGGCCTTATCGTCTTTTTCATCCAATACAAGCGAGTTTTTTGTTTTCATATTTTGTTTCCCCATCATAAAGCAAATAAATACAATGCTTAACAGGTTTTAAAACTAACGATTTATTAAAACATTTTCTATGGGGCAGCATCCTCCTTTAAAGAAGGTGTAGTTAACCCATGTCTCTGATTTCCATAATTTTTAAAAGTTAAACCTTTAAATATCTTGATGTTGCCCTATCAAACATATCAATCCAAGAATCAAAGATCGTATGGGATCTAATATATTCATCAAATTCTTCGCTTGGGATATTTTCAAATATTTCATGTGTTACAACTAATGTATCCTTTGGGACTAGTTCACTATTGATTATAAAATCGGTGAGATTATCATAGTTGGTATATTTTTTCATAAATGCATTATTGAACAGTTTATCAATAGATATCTCACCACCGCTGCTGTCTGGGGATTGATTGCAGTCTGAACGAACATATTCTGCATCAACAGAACGTCCACATTCTGGACATACATAAGTAGAAGTGGAGCTACCAGACAATTGATACATTTCTTTTCCACAATGTGGGCAATTCAATTTTTCCTTCTTTATTTCTTCCATCGTTTCCAAATCCATCCATTCAAATTCTATTAAATTGAATGATATTGTACATCCTGTTGATTGTATTTAAATCTAATGAGTTAAAGTGTCAAATTGAAAAAAATGTATCTTTTAGAATCCATTGGTGACAATGAACTCAGATTAAGCGAGATTTAGCTCTTTTTTCCAGTCGATTCCGATTTTTCTCTTATATTTCTCTGTTCTGGGTTCTGCATATAACTCAAATATTTCTCTTTTGGGTTTCTCAGGTAATTCAAATATTTCCTCTTTAGTATTTTCACCAATGACTACCTGGCATGGAAGAACTTTTGATTTTTTGGGTTCTACTTTCCTTTCCTCTTTTTCTTCATTCTTTTTTTTCTCGATTTTATCTAGAAATTTATCTATCTCTCTTATTGCAAGCATTTCATCTATTTCCCTTACTATGGATTTGTAGTCCCCATTCATATTTTGTTTCCACCTTTAGCCCACTTAGTAGTGTATACTACACGTTGTCCAGTATGTTTCTTTATCATATCTTGAAGGTATTTCTTTTCTTCTTCAGAGTTAGGAGTTAATGCCATATTTTTCACCACGTACCGTATTTTTGTAAGTTTGCTTATTAAGGCCTTGTTGTACAACTATTATCAGGTTTCTTTACAGATATTACAAAATGATATTCTTAGAATCTATTGGTGTTGATTGGTACTGGATTAGAGAAAATATGGATTATATGCGGACGTGATCGCCTTAATGAGTAATCATGTGATGATTATAGTAATGTCCCAATGTCTGCCATCATTATAAGTGACAAAAAATCTTATCGGAGTAGCAGTAATGATGCGCTACTTCAACATATCATCTAAATTGTGGACAAGAAATCATCTTTTCTTTTGAAAATGGTTTATTTGATGAAGTTACGGTATATTTTAGACGTTACTCGCAGATTTACAGCATTTAGAAACATCACCTAATCTTCTTCAAAAAATGATGAAATGATATAGATAAAAAATCAAAATAAAAAAAAGAAAAAAAAGGTAGGAATGTTGAATTCCTTTTATTTATATTATAGCTAATCTGCTAATTGTGCAATACTCGAGTAGGTGTATGTCCCAAGGGTTGTGTCTGTGTCATCATGAATGATAGTAATTGTAACGTCAGATAGACTTTCTGAGGTGCCTTCAAGGTCTATAAAATCTGATCCGTGAACCAAGACATGAGCATTTCCGGCTATCATTGTATCAGAAGTAATCACATAATATTGATCTGAATTAAGAGCCGACTGGTTTGTTCCACTCGTGAGAAGGCATTCACCATTTACCCTGATTGTACAAGCCCCTGTTACTCTTATAGCGAGATTGTCCCAATAGACATCAGCATCAGTGTTAATAACGGATAGTCTGTCATCATCTTCGTCCGCTAGCAGTTGAACCGTTGGTACCTTCTGTTGTACACCAATCATTCCACTTACATAGACATACACTGTTGCTGCTATCGCTACTGTTATTGCAACCATAAGAATAACACCGATAACAGCGGATACTGCCTCATCACCTTCTACAAATTTTCTATTTGCTTTCATCCCATTCTCTCCTATTTTATTTTTTATCTTTTAAGGCATTAATAACACCAGAATATAAATAGTTTGTTTGCATGTAGTTGTGCAGGTAGCTGATATCCCATATCCACCACCAACAACACCTGTGTTATGTAATACCTCATCATTGTTTAGTTTTTTCTGTTATTTAAACCTACTCTGAAAAAATGCCAATTTGTAAAAAAGACAGTATACAATACCCACAATCCTATAATCACCATCCTAACTACCAAGAACCAGTTTACCTGTATTTTTTACTTAGAACGATTACCATGGCAACCATTATTGCCAAGAACACAACATGAACCACACCTCATAAAGGTAGATTCTAATCGATATATTAGTTATAGGAACATAAGGAGCTTGATTCAACTAAATACAAGTTATTGGAATAAAATTAAATGATTCGTTGATGGATCTTGTTTTCCTTAAAGACCCAGTTAACAATAACAACATTGTTGTTAAATTATAGAGACTTATAAAAACCGCCCCAAATGCATTTAAATAAAAAAAACATAATGAAAGAAGTGATGATGGATAGGTTCTAAAGGACCAATAGTATTCAGATAAATTGTA
>CAZXHI010000099.1:0-4259 GCA_964640555.1 uncultured Thermoplasmatales archaeon
TTTCCGAGAACGTTATTGTCTCTATTTTTTTAACAACAATCTCAGGTTCATCATTTAATATATTGGCTGCTCCAAATCCGCTTAGGATTAGAATTCCTACTAGTATAAATGGGATTAATTTCTTCATATTTTTGTTCCTCCTATTATTTCTAATCTTTAAGATAAATATAAATCTTTGCTTTGCAAATTGGGGGTTTAAAGATTTCCCGCTTTGAAATCTTTAATTGTCCATTTTTACCACCTCTTTTGATATGCCCCCTAGGCATTCATAAATATTGAAAGCCACTGCTTCATATTGCGGCTCTCAATTATCGCCATCAAGTGATATACGTGACATTTGACAAATTTTCTACAATACCATTTTGAACTCTAATAAGTGCAGCAAAAACAAGAGAAAGCATTGTCATTCCTGCTTTCAATAGGAACTGTTTCCATCCTCGTCGTCCAGGATGATCATCCAGTATTGTTGTAAGTTTCATCCGTCCAATGTCCCCCTCCATTTTACCTCCACGTTCATGACAGAAATCCATATACCCTTCAGGATGCTCCTCATATTCTGCCATTCTCAGGTTCCGAAAATATGATCCAACGGCCTCATATTCATCTTTCTTGTAGAGAAAATGGAGCATAAAATCCAGATCTGCACCTGGTACAAAATCATTACATCGGTGATACTTCTGATACAACTTTTTAATCATTCCAGGTTTACCTTCTTCCCTATACACCCAATTCTTCGCGATTTTATAATATAGCGAAATGCCGTGGAGTTCACTATATGCAATGTTTTTAAATGCGGCATACGAATCATCAACAACCCGCATCTCTTCTCGCATCTCACACATTTTAACATTTTTCTGTGAAGGAATAAGATTTTTTCCTTCATCCTCTGTGATTTCCATTGTCTGATAATGCAAAGGAACACCAGTTTCCGCATCAATTGTTTTATCAAGCTTATAACCAGAATGTTTGTAGTATCCGCTGTACTTTGACTCCTTATCATGTTTTAAGGAGTGGGTATCAGTAGCATCCTGAAACGTACGCTTTCCTAACTCAATTCTCTTCGCTCTCAGAAGGAAATTAAGTTCCTTTACAATCCATCTTAGTATTATCGGAAACTGCTCTATGCCAATCCGCTCATACACAAATTCTCTCAGCAGCTCGTAATTAGGTTTACTATCAAATCCAAGCTTTACAAACTCTTCTTCTGATAAACTATGATAAACCTGCCAGAGATTTTTCTTCTTTGATATCGTGAAATAAGCAAAAAATCTCATTCTCGGAATCAACCTCTTTTTGATGTATTTGAAGTATGAGTACGATGGTCTAAGAACATCCAATATCGGCTCTGGATTTAGCCATTTTGCAAAATCCACTGCCTTAACCGGATTGTCTGCAGTAGGATCAACAAATTGTTCTTCTATTTCCTCTAATATCTTGTCGAGTTTTTCCGCATCTTCGTTATTCAGCTGCCTTCTAAAATTTTCCCAATATTTTTCTACTTGTTTTTCTATATCTATTTCAGGCATCTCTTTCCCATCCTGCCCGTATTCCTTACGAGCAAGATAAAAATGAGATGCCTTTCATTTTATTTTTACTGGCGTTACGAGTTATGTAATGAATCTGCATATTTTAAATACTAGAATCCAAAATCTTTAAACCCCTAAAATAAAAATTATAATCGTAAGAAATTTTGTGAAACAGCACACGTTTTGATGAAGCCCATGAAGGGGAAATCTAAATGAACAATAAAACAAGTAACTGTTATACCATTGGTTGTTAAGTTGGCAATTCAACAAATGAAAAAAAACGTCTGGTTTTTAAATAAATGACCGTTATGCGAATCAGGAAGAGGATGGTGAAATACGAGATAAGCTTATGCATCTATGATTACAATAGATACATTTATTGGAGGGATGATAACCATGAACTCTAGAATAGTATGTGAAAAAGAAATGATTTTTATTGATTCTGTATGCCAATGTAGTATGTGGTGATGCAAGGAGTGGTTTTTTGTCTGGCGATAATTATCAAGAATTACAAAAATTCGGATCGAACATAAAAGAGAAACAAAAAGAAAAATCAAGGAAAAGGGCAATAGCAAGATATCTAAATTTTAAAGAATTTGGTCGGACTATTAAAGAAAAGCAGATAGTAAAAAAAGAATCTCGTACTAGAAAATATAAGTGTGCAATCAGTAGAATATTAAAGTTCATAAATGCAACAGGACAATGGACAAATAAAAAATTAGATGGCACTATTGATATATTACATCATTGGAAAAAACGGGTGCGATCTAAGTCATCGGAAATACGATTAAATCAAACTAAACAAAGTCCACGATACAAGCTTGTTGAGGTGCGGAAGCAACGTGGAAACAAAACCATCGTAATAAGAAAACGTACTCCAGTTAAATATGGTAATGGGGAAATTAAACAACATCAAAAAATTGTCCAACAAACTCTTTTTGATTTACAATTTGAATTTGGTGGAGATAGTACTTGCGAAACCAGGGCGATACCAGATAGACAGCTAAAATCTTCTATTTGGGATGTGCCTGTTGAATCTGAAGAAAAAACAGAAAAATGGAAAACATTTTTTGATTTTTGGAATGGCCGATGAACTAGAATTCCAGAAGTTCATTCATAGTTTGCAATCTTATTTGTTTTTTATGTGATAACGCGAAAAATCGTACAGATCATGATATATCTCAGGTCTGATGTCTCTGATAACCGTACGATTGGCACGTGCAATTTTAAGTTGATTTAGATCTATGTCACAAGTTGTTATATTTTCTTTGAAATATGGTGCTTTTATCAATAAATCACCCATAGGGCTATATATCTGTGAGCCACCCCACAACACAAGGTCCTCCTGTGTTCCAACTAAATTTACATAAACCATAAATATGGTATTTTCCACGGCTCGGGCTGGCAGCAATGTTTCAAAGTATTTTCTTGTAGTTGATGGTGAAGCTGAAATGCAAACTATGATGTCAGCACCCTGAAGCGAATAAGCCTTACATATTTCTGGGAAAAACAGATCGTAGCAGATTAATATTCCTATCTTGCCATATTTTGTATCAAAAACCTTTAAACTTTCACCCTCATCAAAAAATAATTTTTCTTCAAATGGTCCAAAGTTCGGTAAAAACCATTTGTTGTATACATCTGTCTTTCCGTCTGGGTGAACAAGAACTGCCGAGTTATGGGTGAGTCCCTCTACATTGCTGTCTTTCAATGGCATTCCAAAGATGATATAGCACTTCTTATCTTTTGCAACTTTTTTCATGTATGTTACAGACGATCCATCTATTGTCTCTACAAGATTGCGTAGTTCATCTTTGCACCGGTAACCCGTGAGGGATATTTCACCAAAAATGTAGATGTCCGCATTCGTCTTTGATATACGTTCTTTCATGGTTTGCAGATTTGCTTTTTTATCTGCTATTTTTGGTCTCATCGATATTAAGGCTATCTTCATTTCAATACACGAAGATAGTATGGCTAAATAATATTATAATGTTTGTTAAGGAATATACTGTATTTTAAGTATGCTTTTCAGGATTGGGGACCATCATTGAATACAATGCTAAGAATCATTTTTTTTACTTTGTTGAGATTCGAATCAAGATAAACAGCTCCAATTAATGATTCTAGTGCATTAGCAAGATTTTTGGGATTTGTGTCGCCGTTTTGTTTTTTTTCGCCCTTGCCCAATAGTAGGAATCTGCCAATGTCTAACTCTTTTGCCCTGTCTGCTAAGAAATTGTTATTGACAAGTATTGCCCTTCTGCGTGTGAGTTCTCCTTCTGAAAAATATTTGTTGCTTTTATAGAGTTGCTCAGCTGCAACAAAATTTAGAATACTGTCTCCCAAAAGTTCCAAACGTTCGTTATATTCAAGTGGAATTTCCGCTTCAAAGGCATATGTTTTATGTGTTAGTGCATTCTTAAGTAGGTCTTTATTTTTGAAATTGTAGTTTATTTTCTTCTCAAGCGGTTCAAAATTATCTTTTTTCATTTCAAATGTCCTGTATTGCGTCCCTCCTTTTAATTTATGTTGTTACTTAAATGATATGTAGTCCAATATCTTGTTTCCAACGTCTGGATCATCTAGGGAATCAATGAAATGCTTCCTGTCTTTGAAAGGTCTTTTTGCCAGGATTCTTATTGCTCTTTTTTTACCAATATTAGGTAGGGCTTCGATTGTCTCTCTCTGAGCAGTGTTGATATTAAGTGGAAATGGAAATGCTGTTATAGA
>CAZXHI010000100.1:0-6042 GCA_964640555.1 uncultured Thermoplasmatales archaeon
CTCATGTAGATGGTGTTAACCTTCTCGGCTTTGAGACGTTTACAATACTCGGCACTGTCGGCAAGTTTCAAGCCATTGGTATTTACTTGAACATGAGAAAAACCTACTTCCTTGGCCATTCTGACAATATCAAAAATATCGTCTCTAATAGTAGGCTCTCCACCAGTAATCTGAATTGCTTTAGAACCCATGGGTCGTTCGTTTCTCGCTTGAACCATCAGTTCTCTGAGTTGATCTATGGTTGGTTCATAGACTACACCAGATGCCCCAGCATTCATAAAACAGTAGCTGCAGCGTAGATTGCATCTGTTTGTGATTAAAAGATTTGTTAGAACACTCTGAGATTTATGTTCGTCATATAGGACAGGATAATCGAATAATTTTGTTTTAACATCGGGAGAGACAGTTCCCGTAACCTTATATTTCATCCACTTTTTATAGAGATCAGCATCGCTAAAATAGATGTCCTTGAAGGAACCATGCTTCTTGCATTTCTTGGTGATCCATACTTTTCCATCTTCCTCAACAATTTGAGCATCTATCTTTTGGATTTTTCCTTCCTGATAGCATGCAGGACAGACAGATGCCGTTTTTTCTAATTCTTTCATAATTCCTCCCTCTGAGTGAATTTTGAGGGATTATGTATCTTTTTCTTTATAGCTTTATCTATTTGATTTAAGAGAAAATTTATAACGCATTAGGATATAATCGCAAAATTGTGTGTTTAGCAATACCTGGAAAAATAGTTGAAATTGACAAGAACAAAGAACATGGCATTGTTGATTACGGAGACGGTACAAAACGTAAGGTCAATATATCTCTTGTTGAAGTAAAAGTCGACGATTATGTTTTAGTCCATGCAGGTTTTGCAATAGAAGTACTTGATGAAAAAGACGCACAAGAAACTCTCGATCTTTTTAGAGAGATGTTATCGGCAGACGAGGAAGGCTAATGTTTTCACTCAAGGACAAAAAATTAGCTGAGGAAATCATCTCAAAGATTAAAAAGTTAGATGTAAAACTCAAATTTATGCATGTATGCGGGACACATCAAGATACATTGGTAAAACATGGTTTGGATGCTCTACTTAAAGAATGTGGAATCGAAATTGGGCAGGGACCTGGCTGTCCAGTGTGTGTCACTACCCCCAAAGAAATTGAGGAGATGCTACTGCTTGCACGAAAAGGCAAGATCGTTGCAACATTTGGTGATATGATAAATGTTCCAGGTGAAACACAGTCATTACAAAGCATGAAAACAGAGGGATATGACGTCCGGACAGTATACGGAATAGAAGATGCTGTGAATCTTGCTGAAAAGCATAAGGACAGAGACATCGTTTTTATGGCTGTTGGTTTTGAGACAACTGCTCCAACTACCGCCTCAGTTTTACTGAAGAACCCCCCAAGCAATTTCTCCATCCTATGCTGTCATCGCACCATACCATCTGCTTTAAAAGCCATACTTGACATGGGTGAAATCAAAATCGATGGCCTTATCGAACCGGGTCATGTTTCTACAATCATTGGGACCGAACCATATGAATTTATTTCAAAGGATTATCATGTCCCCCAAGTTGTTGCTGGTTTTGAACCGATAGATCTTCTAATGGCTGTATGGATGCTTGTCCAGCAAATTGAACATGGAAAAGCTTGCGTTCAAAATGAATATGCTCGTGCTGTAAACAAAGAAGGCAATGTAAGAGCCCAAAAGGTGATTGATGAAGTCTTTGAACTAGGAGATAAAAAATGGAGAGGGTTTCCAGTTATTCCTCAGTCCAGCCTCGAATTACGTAGCAAGTTTGGGGTGTATGATGCCAGAAGGAAATATGAAAGTGATTTAAAGGAAATCAGGAACAAAAAGTTTAAGGAGCCTGAAGGTTGCCGTTGCGGAGAACTTCTCAGAGGATTGCTATTACCACAGGAATGCCCCTTGTTTGGCACACAGTGTAAACCTGAAAGCCCTGTTGGACCATGCATGGTGAGTATCGAAGGCAGTTGCAGCATAGAATATCGATATACAAAGAAAAGATGAAAAGTGGCAATGGGCAAGTTTCATAAGGCGAGTAATCATTACAAATAATAGGAAATCTTCAAAAGAAGGGCTCTATAATGTCAAAGAAAAATGATAGAAAAAAGGAACTTGATAAACAAAGAAACGAATGGAGAAAAAAACATAGAACCCTCAAGGGAAGAATTATTTTACATCCAGATAAACCTCCAGAGCATGTTAACGCACGAGGGAGCAAAACATACAATTGGTTTTGGAAAGAAATACTTCTAGCAATAAAAACGCAAGACATTCCAGCAATTATATCTACTATCAAGAATCAAATCAGTTCTGAAAAAGATACCCATAAAATACGAGTCTATCGAACAATGATAGGGATGGCAGAAGATGCTTACCAACTCAAGAGATTAGATGACATCATGGATTATGACCCAGAATTACAACTAGGTAAGAATCCAGTATACAACACAGAACATGGGGTGATCTACAAGGATGGAAAGATATATACAACCGATTATAGCGAAGATGAAAGCAAGATTATTGTAAGAGACGTGGAAGGTATAATTGTCGATGTACAACATTCAGAAAGTGGTGGACAGGAAACATCGAGAGAAGCTATCAGAAATAATGCATACAGAAACTGGAATTATATAGTAGAAAATTAGTTCGCCAACATATATTATAATGAGCGTGATGTTAAGGAATATTTTTAAATCTTTTTTTGTAAGTTTTAGTGATTAGAGAATACCAGAAATATTTCATGCTTTATCGAGGGATATTTTAATCACAGGGCTGTAATTTGAGAGGACACTCTTATGATTTTAAATTGGAGTATTGCATTATAGGATTGGTATAATCTTCTTTGCCAGGTTAAATCCATTTAATGCTTTTTCATCCATGACTGGAATCTTATGCAGCTACAGCCATAATATGCAGAGGGATTACAGCAAATAGAAAATAAAAACACAATTTATATTTCTTTGATAAATCACTTTATTTACTCATTTACTTCTGTTACTGCAAGATAACAACGCTACCAAACAGAAACCCCAAAATATCTTCGGTATTATCAAGCTTAGGTCGATAATATTTTTGTTGCCCCTAAAAATTGAATAATTGCTGAATATTTTTGATATTGTATTAGTCGTCAAAGAAAATCTAATTTTACTAGAAAGTTTACAAATTTCTTTATGCAGCATACCAAAGATATTCTAGATTCTGGTAAAGTATATCTCCAACAGATATAAAATTGCTAATTTATGATATTTTTCTTATGATGGGCTTGAATTAGTAAAATTATATCAAAGATATAGCAGGTTTTTAATATTACTGTTTAATTTTTACCCTTATCTTTGGAACAACATATATTATAATCCAGATCAAAATAGGAAGAATTATAAAAGCCATCATATCACCTGTGTTACCTGCAAATGCTAGAACATCAGCGAAGTTTCTTACACCTGCAAGGTAAATAATTATTGGTGGAACTGCAGTTAGTGCCCAGGCAGCAGGTTTTTTCAATCTTAGAAACTCCTTGCTGTTACTTTGCTGTGCAAGACCTAACCCTATATAACTTGTTGTTATAGCAATTAAAGGTAATGCATTGCCAACAATTTTTCCCATGCCATTATAAATGTCTTCAAGTCCCTGGGTTGCTACTTGTGGAGTATTTTTACCAAATTTCATCAGGAATATAACCATAAAAACCGCGTAGATAACAGTAGGGATAAGGAAAGCAAGGACAAGAACTTTCTTCGTTTTCTCGTAGCTTCCAATTCCTCGGTAAACATCTGGTATAACTGTATGGAAACCAAAAGCAAATATGACAACACCTACCATGGAAAATATACCACCAAGATCTGCATAGAGCGCATTCTCTAACCTTGCATGGGGGAGAAGCATAACAGTAACACCAATGAAAAGCGCAATCAGCACGAAACCCATTATCAACTCTGTTTTTCCACTAGCCTCCAAACCTAAATATATTACAGATGAAGCAAGAATCCAGAATATAATAGCTCCAACGATCTCATTAACTCCAAATAAAGTAGTGAAAATATTTCCCATTCCTGCTATATAAGCCAGAAACGCTCCGAAACCTGTTATCATGATGCTGATATACATTATCCATCCACCAGATTTTCCTAGAGCTCTATGGGCAATAGTACTCATTTGAGCTCCGCCCATTTCAGCAGATACTTTTAAAACAATGAATGCTGTGAAAAGCATGAGCAGCATGGCTCCAAATAAAATACTTATTGCAGGGATAAGGCCGACCTTTGAAGCAGCATAAGGTAAGCCAAGAACTCCTGCCCCCACCAGTGTCCCCACGAGTATCGCCAGGCCTTCTAATGGAGTTATTCTAAGTTTTTCAACTTTTATTGTGGTTAACCTAAAAGCAGCGATCTGTGTATTTCTTCTAATTTGTTGGAGATGTATTTTTTCTCTTTCTAATCTCCTTCTTTTCAGTATCTTTCTTTTTCTATCAATTTCTTTTTTGCAGGATAATGAAGTTTTGTTCTTGGGAGTATTCTTAGCCATTGGAATTATTCCAAAAATGGATTATTCTTCTTAACCAGACTCTATGACTATTGCTGTCGTTGTGTCAATAACTCCATTTATTTTGTAGATGATGGAAACTATTTCTCTTGTAAGTTCCTTTAGATCATTTGCATCTACCCGAAGTATTACATCATAGGGTCCGGTTACTCCTTTCGCTTCTTTAACCATGGGCAATTTTTTACTTATGCTTTTAATTACTTCCTCAACTTTATCTACTTCTACAGTTAATAAAATAAACGCCTCTATCATCTTTATCGACCATCCGCAAAGATACAAACATTCTATTTAAGTCTTTATTCAATTTCGTTTTCACTCTCATATAGTTATAATTACCTGAATTAGATGATGAATAATTAAATATCTACATACACACGAATAATTGACGTTCTAAATGAAGTCTTTCTTATGTCAAAAAACATTAAAAAATACAGGTGATGGGATTTGAATTCATTTTAACTTGTATTCTCCATCATAATCAGCAAGTAATAATGCTACAAGTGAATTTCTACCAGTAAGAGATTTAAAGAAAAAAGGAAGATTTGCTGATTATAAATCCAGCAAATGTCGTAGCAGTGGGAATATGTTTGGATGGTTTTGTAGGAATTGTATAAATAAAGAACAAAGAGCATATTTTGTTTTTGGCATGCTTACAGACAATGGGTCTGACCATTCACTCTGGGCACCATTGTTATCCTTAGCCTTCACTTTCAATTCATAATTTCCTTTTGAATCCCAAATATGTTTTGCGCTAATCTCTTCACCTGAATAATAAGGACCAAGCCAACCACTGTTGCTTCCATCGTCCCAGTCAAACCAATAATACACCTGGTCACCATCAGGATCACTCGTACTCGACGTATAGGTGTATTCTGTTCCAGCATTTCCTGAACTAGACCCATCTGGTGTCTCTGGTTTTTCTGGAGCCTGATTATTACTCAATCCACCACGTACACAGCGGACATAGTTATAGATACGCTCAATCAGGGGCGCTCCATCTGTCTTGGCATCAAAGCGCACTGCGCCGGCCCCGTGCATATCCTCTCCAGTGGGATTCATATCATCCACTGCAGTTCCAAAGGCCACGTACCAAGCATAGTAGTATTCAGGTTCGAACTGGCTGTGATAAGCGTTGGTGCTCGTCCAGAAGTAACCGTAATCAGGATTATAGAGTGTCGTCCCAGGAAGAAGTTCTGTGATGTTGAAGAAATCCGTATCGATAGCTGGGCCCAAGTTAGTTGGATCGATGGCGTTGGGAGAATAGATGTAGTCAACGATGCTCTGGAGCTCCTTTACATTAGGTAACCGCCAATCATCATAGCCAGCCAGTTCAAAGTTTTCGGCGTAATTAAGAGCATCTTCCCAGTTCATGCCGATGTTGCTATCTGCCTTCTGCCACATAAGACCGGTTACAAGGTCAGTTATTGTCCCATCACCGTTGTCTACAAATTCATTGGAACCATAGGAATCACC
>CAZXHI010000101.1:0-4065 GCA_964640555.1 uncultured Thermoplasmatales archaeon
AAATCCAAAACAAACTTTTTTTATTAAAAACCATCCATAACGCATTTTTTAAAAAAGAGTAGTAGCGGGGAGTGGATTTGAACCACTGATCTACGGGTTATGGGCCCGTCGGGATCTCCTGGCTACCCCACCCCGCTATAATAAACCTACACTTACAGAATTTTTCGTAATGATACTTAACTTATAAAGTTTGTTGGTTCAGGATACAATGCAGAGGACTGCAATTAAAATGTTTTGATGGCATGTTTAAGAAAAACATTATAAATGAGCAATAAATGGAGATATGGGAAGATTAAATGGCAGAAATTGAAACACACCTGATAAAAAAGGTTGCAAAATTTCCAAGAGTCTGTACAAACTGTAGAGGCAAGATCATCGCCGGTGATGCATATCACCTTGAAGAAGGAGTAAAGGAACATCTTCATTCCCTTATTGCGCGAGAGTTCTGTTCCAAATGCTATGCGAAATATGGTGAACAGAAGCTTATTTCGGTAAAAAACAGATGACTATTGGGAAAAAATCTAAAGAATTTACACAAAAGATTTTTGAGTGATACGTGTATTATTGGCTTCCATCTTTGCAGGGGTACCCGAGCGGTCAAAGGGGCAGGGCTTAGGTGTGATTAAAGGCATAGATAAAATGAATATAAAATATTGCTACCAATAAAGTTATATAAAATAAAAAATCACCAAGTAAAAATCAAAGAACGGCCCATATTTGTGCGTTTTCCATGCCTTAACACTAAGATACCCTGTGACGTAGGTCTTCGAGCGTTCGAATCGCTCCCCCTGCATTTATTTATATTTCAGGATGTTGTACAAAGATGCGGGTGCTAGCATTTGCAGGTATGCCTTTTTCAGGAAAATCAGAAGCAGTAAAAATTGCAAAAGAAATGGACATTCCTGTAATCAGAATGGGAGATATGATCTGGGAAGAAGTCAAAAATCGGGAACTGGAGTTGAGTGATAAAAACGTAGGAACTATAGCCAATAAAATGCGTGAAGAACATGGAAAAGACATTTGGGCAAGAAGAACACTTGAAAAAATAAAATCTGTAGAAAATATGAATTTTATCGTTATCGATGGGATTCGCAATGTTGAGGAAATAGCTCTTTTCAAAAGATATTTAGGAGGGGAATTCATTGTTGTTGCTGTTGAAGCTTCTGATAAAACTCGGCAAAAAAGGGCTTTAGCTCGAAATAGAGAGGACGACAGTAAAGATCTGCAAAAGATAAAAGAACGTGATAAAAGGGAACTAGGCTGGGGACTAGGTGGAGTCATCGCATCTGCTGATATCGTGGTTTTAAATGAGGGAAGTGTCGAAGGCTTTCAGAAGAAAATTAGAGAAATTTTGGAAAAACTGTGAAAAGCGATAACTTAATCAACAGATTATCTGATTTTCCACACGGATTACAATGTTTGAAGCTAAAGTAACTATAAGACTAAAAAAAGGCATTTCAGATCCGGAAGGAGTCAATACTCTTAAGGCACTGCATCTACTTGGTTTTGAAACTGTAAAGGATGCTAAAACAATCAGAACTTTCGATCTTTTGATAGACAGAAAAAACAAAAGTGATGTAAAAAAAGATGTTGAACAAATGTGCCAACGATTACTAACAAATCCAGTTATTCACACATATGAAATAGAAATCGAAGAAAAATAATATCACAGGGGGAGTATGATGGATTTAGACAGTTTATTTAAAAAAAAGAAGGTTTCTTTTGATTTTTATGAAATAGATCTTTTCTCTGTATCTGATAAAAATCTAAAAGAGATAAGTGACAGGATGGGGCTCGCCATTTCTGGAGAGGAGATGAAAAGGATTAAAGAGTATTTTCAAAATAAAAATAGAAATCCAACCGACATTGAACTACAGGCACTTGGACAGGCATGGTCCGAGCATTGTTGTTATAAATCCTCCAAAATCCCATTAAAACAGCATATATATGGCATCGAAGAGGATAAAATAATTACCCGTGAAGATGCAGGAGTCATAGAATTTGATGACGATCATTACTATTGCGCTGCTTTAGAATCCCATAACCACCCATCTGCAATTGAACCATATGGAGGTGCTGCAACTGGTGTCGGAGGCATAGTTCGAGATATCGTCTGCATGGGAGCTCAACCAATCGCATATATTGATCCATTATTTTTTGGTCCATTGGATACTACATTTGACAAACTTCCAAAAGGAGTGAAACATCCTGTATACCTGTTTAAAGGCGTTGTTGATGGGATACGAGATTATGGAAACCGTATCGGTATTCCCACATTATCTGGTCAAGTGTATTTTCATGAGGGCTATACTTGCAACTGCCTTGTCAACGTAGGATGCATTGGAATCATGAAAAAAGAGGAGATGATTCACAGTAGAGCAAAAGCTCCTGGAAATGTATATGTCTATGTAGGTGGAAAGACTGGAAGAGATGGAATACATGGCGTAACATTTGCATCAGCAGAACTCACAGACGAAAGCGAGGAAAGCAGCAGATCTGCCGTACAAGTTGGGGATCCCATCACCAAAGAACCTGTTATTCATACAACACTTGAATGTAACAGAAAAGGACTATTAGAAGGTTTAAAAGACTTTGGAGGAGGAGGTCTTTCATGCGTCTGCGGAGAATTAGCATATGATGCAGGATTCGGTGCTGAAATCCATCTTGATGACATTCCTCTGAAGGAGGAGGGATTGCACCCATGGGAGATATGGGTGTCAGAAAGTCAGGAGCGCATGATGTTTCTTGTAAAACCTGAAAATGTGGATAAGGTGCTTCATATATGCAAACAATGGGATGTTACTGCGGTTCCTGTTGGAAAAGTAATAAAGGAAAAAATAACACGTGTTTTCTATAAAGGTGAAAAAATCCTTGAGATGGATTTAGACTTCTTAACTGGTGGTCCAGTTTATGACAGTTGTACCAGACCATTTGCTCCAATAGACACAGAAAAACATAAGATAACTGAGAAGAGTTTTATAATGCCTGATTTAAATGGCAGTTTGAAGAAACTCCTTGCATCCCATAATATTTGTTCCAAAGAATGGGTAATCCGACAGTATGATCACGAAGTGCGTGGTAATACAGTGATTAAACCACTTCAAGGTAAAATTAATGCTGAATCACATGGTGATGCAACTGTACTAAAACCCCTGGAGAAATCATTTAGAGGCCTTGCAGTAACTGCTGATATAAACCCTCGTTTTATGGAACGTGACCCATACTGGGGCGCATGTTCCGCTGTTGATGAAGTATGCCGTAATCTCGTGGCGGTTGGTTCTAAACCCGATTCACTATTAGATTGCCTTAATTTTGGAAACCCGGAGAAACCAGAACGTATGGGGGAATTTTATGAAGCATGCAGGGGACTTGGAAATATGGCTAGGGAACTTCAGTTGCCATTTGTGTCTGGAAATGTAAGCTTTTATAATGAGTCTGTAAAAACAGCTGTTCCACCAACTCCTGAATTATTTGGGGTTGGTATTGCCCCAGATATTAGAAAATGTATAACCTCTGATCTCAAAGAAGAGGGAAATCCAATCTACCTAGTAGGAAAACAAACTGAGAAAGAAATGGGAGGATCTGAATACTATAAGATCATGGGAATCAAAAGTGGAGATGTTCCAAAAACAGACATGGGAATTCTTAAAAAATGCATGAAAGGCATACTCTCTGCTATCGGTAAAGAATATATTGCCTCTTGTCACGATGTTAGTGAAGGCGGTATTGGCGTATGTTTATCAGAAATGATAATAGGCGGAGACATTGGCGCCATTATAGATTTATCAAATGTAAGTAAAAAATTACGATCTGATTTCAAGCTTTTTTCAGAATCAAATACCAGATGGATTTTAGAAGTCAAAAAACAAAGCGAAAAAGACTTTGAAGAAGTGCTAAAAAAAGAAGATGTGCCGTTTATCAAAATAGGGAAAACCAAAGGAAAGAAACTGATCATCAATAAAGGGAAAAATGCATTGATAAATTTAGATATAAACACTCTAAGAAATATCTGGAAAAACACTATCTGGGACATTATGGGCTAAACAGAACTCTTAAATGTAATTA
>CAZXHI010000102.1:0-4494 GCA_964640555.1 uncultured Thermoplasmatales archaeon
GAAAAGGTGCTGGTATAAGCAATGGGGAAAATGTTTTATTCGTAAATGTTAAGGTTACTCCACAGTATTCACCTGCAGATGATATCTTATATGTTCCACAAGGAGAAATAGATATCGAAGTAGAATATGTAAAACCTGAAACACCTTATTTTACGGGTCTGGAAACCTACGATCTGCTTATTATCACGACTCAAAAGTTTTCAGCAGGACTTCAACCTTTAGTAAATCATAAGAATAGCATAGGTGTAGACACCATACTCAAAACAACTGAGGAAATATACTCTGAATACAGTGGGGGAAGAGATGATCCAGAAAAGATCAAACTTTGTATTTATGATATGAAAGAGACCTATGATATCTCATATGTTTTACTTGCTGGTGGAAGGGATGGCCAAACATTTAACTGGTACATACCAGAGCGAGTTACCAACAACGATGATGGATGGGAAGCTGGATATGCCAGTGATCTCTATTATGCAGATGTTTACAAGATTGTAGAAAACGAAACTGTTTTTGAGGATTGGGATTCAGATGGCGATGGAAAATTTGCAGAGTTTGGTTTAAGTGGGGATAAAATGGATCACTATCCCGACGTATCTATTGGTAGAATTCCATTTAGATACTCTTCTGAAATAGATACTGTTGTAGATAAGATTATTAATTATGAAAACAACGCTGACGATTCATGGTTCAAGAAAGCTATTGTTATTTCTGGGGATACATTTCCTCCACAACGAGGAGGAGATCCTGGTTGGTATGAAGGGATAATGGAGACAGGCGTTACTGCAGATTTGTTAGAAGGTATTGGATTTGAAATTGAAAAACTTTGGTTAACTATACCGGGCGTTTGGACGGGGCGACAAGACGTTGTAAATGCTATTACTAGAGGTGCCGGTTTTGTTCATTTTGCAGGGCATGGAAATCCGTCATCTTGGGGAAATCACCAGCCTGATGATTCCAAAGGTGATGATCTTGGTTTTATTGAGGGACTAGCTCTCAGAGATATGCCAAACTTGGATAATGGAGATCAACTCCCGGTTATCGTCGTTGGTGGATGTCATAATGCCCAGTTCAATGTAACTATGTCCAATATAGCTACAGGTATCTTGGAATATGGAATAAGTGGATACTTCTTTAAAAATCCAATGAGATTCTTTTATATGGAATGGGTGCCTAGAGATTTCTGTTCTTGGTTAGTAATGCAAGAAGGAGGAGGGGCAATTGCATCAATGGGTTGTGCTGGTTTAGGATATGGATACGTCAATGAAGGAGCAATATCAGGCCTTGGTGGTTGGATCGAACCACGATTCTTTGATGCATATGTCAATCAGAGCAAACAAACTGTAGGTGAGGCACATGATCAAGCAATAATAGACTACATAAATATAATTGGCAATGTTGACAGTGATAATATAGACAGAAAAACCATTGAGGAATGGACACTCATTGGAGATCCAAGCTTGAAACTTGGCGGGTATTAATAATACCCCCTCCTCATATTTTTAATCTAAAAATTGGATAAATTCAGAAGAAAATGAGATTTTATCAACCTCTTTAATTTTAGTATGTAACCATAGATTGCGGTTGAATATGCAGATATATGTGCAAGTAAATATCCGTAGAGCGATACTTTATTAATGGAGGAATGGCATTCGTTTTGTGAAGGCAAGTGGATGGGATGCAGGATAATAGTGAATTGGAGTCTTCTCAAGATTTAAGACCTCTGGTTGTAAGGGCATTGAGAAGAAGCAACGTTAGAAAGAAGATTGCCGAATATCTTTTTGATATAAGTCCTAGTTGTAGTTATACCTCAGAGATAGCATATAATATTAAAACTACCCCTACGAATGTGATTGGAGCCATAAGGGGAATGCAATCCAGATATAGAGAAGATGAGTCTCTTCTTAGCCTAAACATAGTCGAAATTAAGAGCGGGAGCGGGGGAAGAGAGATAAAACTGTATGGTCTGACCCCTTTTGGAAAAGAAATAATAGAATCGATAAAAAACAGAAGATAAGGATCGTTCTGAAAAACCACGTGTTTTTGAATCGATATTTTTGTGTGCAACCATAGCCCTTAATAATAGGTTGTGGATATTGGGTTTGGATCTAACATATTTGGGGGTCAAAATTAATGAAAGAATCAGACATATCAAAATTAAGATTTGGTACAACTCTGTTAAAAAAAGGTTTTGCTAAAATGCAAAAGGGTGGTGTGGTCATGGATGTCACTAATGCAGATCAAGCAAAAATTGCTGAGGATAACGGTGCCGTTGCAGTAATGGCACTTGAAAGAGTTCCAGCAGATATTCGTGCAGATGGCGGTGTGGCAAGGATGGCAGATCCAGCAATCATACAAGAGATAATGGATGAAGTTAGCATCCCGGTTATGGCTAAGGTGAGAATTGGACATTTTGTCGAGGCACAGGCCTTGGAATCCCTTGGCGTAGACATGATCGATGAGTCTGAAGTACTTACACCTGCAGATCCCTTTTATCATGTAGATAAACGCAAGTTCACCATTCCTTTTGTCTGTGGTTGCAGAAACCTTGGTGAAGCAGTTCGAAGAATATGGGAAGGAGCTGCCATGATTCGTACGAAAGGAGAGGCGGGAACAGGCAATATCATTGAAGCCATAAGACATCAAAGAATGGTTACAGGCATGATAAGAACATTAAAAGATATGGATAAAACGGATTTACATAAACTAGCAGAAGAATATACGCAGAGTTATGTCAATTCAATAAAAACCCTAACGAATCAGAAAATCGAGAAAAATACTATTGTTTTTGAGGAATATAGATATGACAATGTACTAAAAGAGGTCGTTGACATTTTAAAAGAGATAAAAGAATTACGGCGCTTACCTGTAGTAAATTTTGCAGCGGGCGGCATTGCTACACCTGCGGATGCGGCCATAATGATGCAACTAGGCAGCGATGGAGTTTTCGTGGGATCAGGAATATTTAAATCAGACAATCCAAGAGAAAGGGCAAAAGCAATTGTCGAAGCAGTATCACACTATGATGAACCAGATTTTATCGCTAAGATTAGCAAAAACCTTGGAGAAGCAATGCCGGGCATAGAAATAGGAACTATCCCCCCAGAACAAATGTTACAGGAAAGAGGATGGTAAAAAAAGTATCCATAGGAGTACTTGGAATACAAGGAGCAATATCAGAGCATATTGCCTCCATGGAAGCTACTTTGAAAGAAGCTAATACTCCTGGAAAAGTTTTTGTCGTTAACCACAAAGAAAAAATGACTGACATAGATGCTTTAATAATACCCGGGGGAGAAAGTACAACCATCTCTAGAGTTTTACACAAATCAGATTTGTACAATATAATTTCTGAAAGAATTAAAGAAAACAACTTGCCAATAATGGGAACTTGTGCAGGTTGTGTAATACTTTCAAAGGAGCTAAGCGATAATGCAAAGGATGTAAAACTTTTAAATGCAATGGACATGCAGGTTGAGCGTAACGCATTTGGAAGACAAAAAGAATCTTTTGAAAAACCTATCGGCATTCAGGGTTTTTCTTCACCATATAATGCCGTTTTTATAAGAGCACCGATAATTAATAAAGTCTGGGGAAAATGCAAAATCCTTGCAAAAATAGATAAAAAAATAGTAATGGCCAGGCAGGATAATATCCTAGCTGTATCGTTTCATCCTGAACTCACCAACGATCTCAGGATCCACAAGTATTTTTTAGATATGGTCTAGGCTTTCATTTGTTGTTTTAATGCTGATTTGTTTTATTTGTGTCTATCACATTATGGATAATGGTGATAACAAAGAGTAATTTACTAATACTTCTCATTGTTACATTTGTTTCATTTAGATTTCGTTAGATTTATATTTACTCATTACATTCTGATTCTAGAAATTATTAATTTTATGAGAGGAAGAAAATGAAACAAAAAAGTTCGCTTGTATTAGATAAGGAGGATGGTAAGGCTGTTCAACTATTCGCTGGACTTGGAATGCCGAAGAATCTTGCAAAAACACTAATGTATGTCTCACAGGTTGATGAATGTCGTTCTGCAGATGTTGAGAAGAGCGCAAATCTACGGCAACCTGAAGTAAGCATTGCGATGCAAGAACTACGGAGGAGAGGATGGTTAAAAAAGCAGGATCTTAAAGGGAAAGGTAAAGGCAGACCGATTCACATATACAAGGCAACAATACCACTGTCTCAAGTAATGGAAGAAATAGAACAGGAAAAAACAAAGGAAATTGAGACTATCAAAGACAATATGTTGGAGTTAAAAAATATTTTTAACAATAGATAAGGAAGAATAAATGAGTAAACATCTCTTGAAAGGGTGGTTTGGGATTGTAGATTTGAAGGGAGATTAAGGATAAGGTGAAATAAATTGGAAATTACTGCATGTCCAAAATGTGGAAGCAAACATATTTACCAAGGGACTTTAAGGAGTGGATTACCTGCAGGATACACATCAAATTACGTTTGTAAGGAATGTGGTTA
>CAZXHI010000103.1:0-33694 GCA_964640555.1 uncultured Thermoplasmatales archaeon
CATACCCTGGAACACCACTATATGATAGACTTGACAAAGAAGGGAGGATATTTACAAAGGATTGGTCGCGATACAATCAAGTCGATATCGTATTCGAACCAAAGAATATGACTGTAAAAGAACTCTACGACGGGACAAGAAAAGTAGCCAGGGAGTTCTATTCCTGGCCAAACATTATCAAAAGAAATGTAAAGATCGTTACAACAATCAAAAGACTTGGTGCCATTCTTCCCGCTGGCACCAATTACACTTTTAGAAAATACTATAATGCAGATTTCAATATTAAGAAATAAATAAAGTAAATATCTCCAATGGATAAATCATGAAAAATATTTAGACGGTTTGTTATATGATTAAAAAAAATAGCTCACATAATCCATGGACAGAAAAAGATGAAAAGGAACACTTTCCTTGCTTGATGGAATGGTGGGCTGCTGAAGCATTTTTTACATCAATCGAAGAAAAAAAGAAATGGAGTCTAAAAGTAGCATTTACCGAATGGTTTGAGAACCCAAAAAAAATAGGCTCCATTTCAAATATGACTCTGTTTGATCAAAATAGTGATAAACACTTAGTATATTATAGGAGAAACGACAAAAAAAGATTAAAATCAGAAGAAAACAGGTTTTACGTGAAATTCGAAGACTCTTTTATGGAAGGAAGCTTTCCACAATATCATATGTTTTTTAAAGATCCGGATCACAATATCGAGATGGATCTAAAATTTCAAGCAGAATCATACCCTCATTGGGTGGCACAACATACTACAAATGGATGGTTACCAATGGGTCTCGGTGTATACAGATACGGATTTATTCCAAAAAATCAGCTCACTGGTACAATGAAGATTCACGACAAAACATATACGATAGCTGGGAAAGGATATTTCGAACATGTCTGGGGAGACTTTGATTATGATAAACCAATGTATCCATCTGCTCTAAAAAAAACGTTTAAAACTTATCTAAAGCTCATAAGATGGTGGATTAGAGAACGAGAAATAAAAATTCCCAAATCGATAACATTTTCTACAGATAACAATCCTTTTGGCTATGATTGGGCTTGGGCACTATTTGACAATGGATGGTCGATATTCTATGGAAATTCAATGTTTTGGATAATGGATGGGCCTGCTACAGGTACATTAATACTTACAAAAGATGGAGAAACATACACAGAGTTTGGCAATGTCGGAGCTCGTTATAAGAAAATAAACTACGTCGATAAATTCGATTTTTACTATCCAACAGAGTTGGAGGTTACTGCAAGAAAAGGAAATGAAAAAATATATCTATATTTTAAGACAACAAATACAAGTAGAGAATATGTAAGCACGTTTCCTTATGCAAAATATCATTGGATAGGGCTTTCAATTTGTGAATTGCCCGGAGTAGCAGAAGGATACTACTACGATGGCAAAACAGAGACAAAATTGACAGGGGTTTGCAAAATAGAACCGCAAAGACAAGTTTCAAAACTAGGACATAATTCCTTGAAACTTGATTTTATGTTGCCACCAAAAGGAGTTGGAATCGATGCAGATTTGAACTCACATTATCTTAATAAAAGAATTACTACAAGATTGCATCTTGCCCCTCGCCCAAGCATTAAATTTAATGTTAAAAAACTAAAAGAGGAAGATTATTCCCATTAGATGAATTACAGAAGATATCATGAATTCCAATCATATTAACCTGTATCCTTGATATAAATGCCTCAAAAGCAAGGTGAAAAAATGGAAATTGCAAACAGTTATTCGGGGTATATCATCACCAGTAACCGAGTGAAACTGTTAGAAAAATGCCCCGTTTGTAGAAAACCTGGACCAGTTCTAGAATCAGATATAACTAGAATGGTTGGTGCTGAGGCTAAAGGGTGTGCAAACCTAATTAGAGAGCTTATGGCAGAAGAATTTATGAAAACCGAGAAGAAATAATTCGAAATGTGATATCTATGATTAGAAATCAGGAACTAGCAGCAAAAATATTCTACTATGCATATGTTTCTCCTGGAAAATACAACATTCACCAAATGGACAAAAAGATTTTTGGGCGATATACTACCAGGGTAAATCGAGTTATAAAAAGTGAAAAATTAGTTGAGAGAGGATATCTCAAAATAGATCGTGTAAAAGAAGGGGGAAAAGAACAAAATATTATTTATGCTAGACTTGAACCACTCATGTCCATAATAGAACAGAAAATAGTATTAACGAATCTTGAAAAGCATATTTTAAAAAAATTACTGAGATCAAATTTCTTTAGATATCTTATCCGCAATATAAACATAGATATTAATTTTGGTTCATCCTCTTTATTCTACATCATCATCATGAACCTGGATTATTGGTCAACATTTTATTTAAAAAATAAGACTTTAACCACTCTAGGCTCGTACGTCGAAGATAAACTCAAAACTACTGAACAATACGAAGATCTAATAAATGAAATGAAAGAACTTTTTGATGAGGCTGAATTTAAAAATGCAATAAAATGGTTTAAAAGTTATGACACATTAGTACCAATTCTTAAGTTGTTAGAGCACGGACAAAAAGACCATGAATTGCATGAAGCCCTGAAAGACACATTATTTCTTTTCTTCATTCCAAGAAATCTGATGGAAAAAATAAGAGGAATTAGTGTTATAGGAAGAATGGACATAATATTTAGCTCATTATATGGCGAAGTAAAAGATATTGATATCTTTACCAAATATGTACTGTCTAAAATTCAATCTCTAGAAGCTATTGACAGCCATAAATACCACGATGCTGGTGACTACTCATGGCAGACAACTGATGAGAAAGACACATCCGACTATACATAGATAGTGCCTCTGCTAATCATGCAGATGACGACCCCATTAGTATGAATTTTAATATTTCTCTACAATATAACGAAAAAAATACGATTATAGAGGCGGTGGCTGTCTTTCCGATGAAATTGTGACAGGCGACCAAATAATTATGGTGTATCTATTTTATGTCTTTTAACAATTAAAACTGACTCCTGCGTCAACAGCAGCCTAATACTACAGACTGATAACTCCTTTACTATGGAATCAATATAGCTATTGCGCTCCGTCGTGGATCTCCTCAAAATAAGTCTTGCACCATTTTTCATCGAATCAATAACATGTTTTAAAACCAAATCCTGATCGTCGACTCCATAAGAGAGTATGATACTATCAAAACCAGAGACATCATAGGTTTTTCCGTCTCCCGTTTCAATTTTAACCATATTCGAAAGATTATACCTTTTTAGATAATCATTCGCGATATATACAACATGAGGGTTACAATCTATGCCTACTACCTTCGAATTGATTTCCCTTGATAGTACTATAGAGGTATAAGGTATCGCACCGCAACCTATGTGAAGAATCATATCAGATGATGATAAATTTGACATCTCGATTTCTTTTTTCACTGAAGACTTGTGAAATTTTATATAGATTTTTGCAAAAAATGGAATATGATTGGAAAAAATTTCAAATGTATAGTACAGATAGTCAAGGAAATCCTTTATCATAAATTATCCTCAGTGAAGGGGAAATATCAATCTTATAATACTTAATGTTTGACACAAAAGATAAATTTATGCTTACCACCAGAAGAAACCATATTATAAAATAGCATAACTGAAATTAGAGAGAAACAGCATCAAAGATAATTTTAGACATATATTAAAATTTAAATATTATTTATTAGTTACCACGTATAATAATAGATAATGTACGGGACCACTAGAAAACGTTAATCTACTAATTCAATATACTGAACCAAGATTGACTAATTGCATCCTAAGACAATGTCAATTTAAAAGTAGGAGAAGTTCCAATGGAAATACTACTGACAATGCCACACCCCAATCCAAAGAGAGGATTGTTTGATAGATTTAACTATCCGTCCTTGACCCTTAAACAACTTGCAGCAATAACTCCCCCTGGACACAAATTAGAACTAGTTGATGAAAGATATGAACCAATAGATTTCAATAAAAACTACGATGTGGTGTGCATTTCTTGTCTAACCTATAATTCACTTCGTGGTTATGAAGTTGCGGCAGAGTTTAGGAAAAGAGGTGTTCCTACCATAATTGGAGGATACCACGCGACACTGATACCAGAGGAAGCAAAGCAGCATGTAGATGCTGTGGTGGTTGGTGAAGGGGAACGTACTTGGCCCAGGGTTCTTGAAGATATAGAGAAAGGGCAATTAAAACCATTTTATAGACCAGATAGACCAGTTGCACCAGAAGAAATCCCTGCCGCAAGACATGATATAGGTACATACAATCCTTTTAATGAACCCATTCAAGCCTCGCGAGGTTGCCCAACAGGATGTGAATTTTGTGCAATGAACGTGATGGAAGGTAAGATATTCAGAGGACGGCCTGTTGATCATGTGGTAGAAGAGATGAAAACAATACGAGCAAAATCGATATTTTTTGCTGACGCATCTCTCACTATCAATCCAAAATATTCAAAAGAACTATTCAAAGGAATGAAAGAAGTAAATAAATATTCTGAAGCTTTTGGAAATGTAAATGTACTTACACGTGATGATGAATTTTTAAAGTTAGCTGCAGAAGCAGGGATTTTTAACTGGTATGTCGGCATTGAATCTATCTCTCAGGCAAATATAAATCAAGCAGGCAAAGGTACAAACAAGGTTGAAAATTACGCTAAAGCCATACAAAAAATCAAAGATCATGGTATGATGATTACTGGATTCTTCATGTTTGGTTTTGATTTTGATACACCTGAAATCTTCGAAAAGACTCTTGAAAAAATCTATGAATGGGGACTTGATGAGGTATCGTTTAGTGTAATAACTCCCTACCCTGGCACAAGGCTGTATGAAAGACTTGAAAAGGAGGGAAGAATTACTTCCAAAGATTGGTCAAGATATGCTGAAGGGGAAGTTAACTACACACCAAAGGGCCTTACAGACAAACAAATTATAGAGGGGATTCGGAAAATGGCCATGGATTATTACTCAATTCCAAACATTATAAAAAGAAGTTTTACTAACACCAATCATAATCCATATAGAGTTTTTGTCAAATTTGTACGAAGCACTTCAGTTAGAAAATTTTACATGACTGAAAAATTAACTATTTGAAAAAAATCCCGTCATGAAGATCTGTTGCTATTTCTAAGGTTAAATATGGTGCATTCACACACAGAGGCAAAGAATCGTGAACACTACTCTTTTCATTTACCCATTAATTACATTACATCTATATTTTTGCAATAACGCAAAAAAAACACTCTGTAAAAAAGACCAATGAACATTTAGCAAAAAACAGAAGGATACTCTATTATATGCAACATATTGCCCACAAAGTGCAAAATATTTAAGTACAGCAATTATACATAATATACATACGAGACATATTTACTGATGTAATTGTCGAAATATTTAATCAAGTAGCATGCGTTAAGACGTGACGTTTCAAGAGATTAATATGAAGAAGAGAATCGAATTTTGTCCATGTTACCTCCTTGTCGGAGAAGAAAAATAAAAAACCAGGTGGAATATTGAAAAAAATCACGGATAACACAGAAGGGGCAATAGAATATTATGATAGGATTTGGTCAAATCATTTTAGAACACAGACGATCGGTGAAGAGCTTCTTCCTGGATTTCACTATGGATTCTTTGAAAAAGGTGTTAAAACACTCAATGATGCAATGTATAACATGAATGATTTTGTTAGTAGACTACTTGATTTAGAAGAGAATAAAACTATGGAAATTTTGGATGTGGGATGTGGAACTGGTTGCACTTCACTATATTTAGCGGAAAGATATCCTAATAGTAGATTTTCTGGAATATCACTTGCTCCCAATGAAATCGCCTTAGCTAAAAAATTTGCAAAAAATAAAAATATCGATAGCACCAAATTTATCCTTGGCAATTATCTAGATACTAGATTCCCAGATGGCTCTTTTGATGCTATTTACGCATTGGAGTCTATGAGTTATGCAATAGATAAAAAGGCTTTTGTAAATGAGATGTACCGAATTTTGAAATCTAATGGAAGGCTGGCCATAATTGACGGTTTTCGAAAAGACATCCCGCCCACTTGTATAATGAAAAAAATATATGATTCTCATCGTAAAACAAGAGGCAGACCAGATCTTGCAAGTCTTAGTATGTTTAAAACTTATTTGAAAGAAATCGGATTTAAAGATATCGAAATTAGTAATATTTCAAAAAATATCAGACGTCATTTTATATCATCCTTATTCAATATTCTTACAGGTTTTTCACCCTCGATGATAAAGGCCGATACAAAAAATGAAAAACATGCATCAAAACGAAGGGAATATAGATACGTCTCCATGAGGATACTTTTAGATTCCTTTTTTGGACTGGTTGGCATTAGCACGTTCAATTCAATTACAGCGATCAAAAAATAAAAAGTAAGAGTGTCCCAAAATTTTGTATAATCTTCAGATAGGTGCAGGGTAAAAGCTTTAATAGGATATTCCTATATTTTTTGCCACATATGAAAAAAAATATACTCTCGATATTGGACGTCGAAGATGAAACAGAAGAGATAATAGATCTGGGAATCAAGCTAAAAAAAGAGGTGGAAACTGGTAAAAAACTGGATTATCTTAAGGGTAAAACACTAGCTATGATCTTTGAGCGTGCTTCTACAAGAACACGCGTTTCTTTTGAAGTAGGAATGGCAATTCTGGGAGGTCATGCAATCTTTCTAAATAAAGATGATATCGAGATAGGTGAGAGAGAATCAGTTGAAGACATTGCCCTGGTTTTATCGAGATATGTAGACATCATAATGTACAGAGCTTTAAACAAAGAAGACCTACATGAACTTGCAAGAAATGCCACAGTACCTGTGATAAACGGATTAGATATAGATGAGCATCCCTGTCAGATACTAGCCGATCTGATGACCATAAAGGAACATAAAGGAAAATTAGATGGATTGAACTTCGTTTTTATAGGGGATGGAAACGACAATCTAACCCACTCATATCTACTGGGATGTACACTTGTGGGAATGAATGTAACGGTTATATCTCACAAGAGACACTGGCCTTCGGCATACTTTGTAGATCAGGCAAAGAATATCGCTGAAAAGAAAAATCTAACTGTAACAATAACAGATGATCTAAATGCTGTAAAAGATGCTGATATAATAGCCACAGATACATGGATTTCACTTTGGTACGAAAAGGAAAAACAGCAAATAATGGAAGATCTAAAAGGCTACACCATAACACAAGGTGTAATGGAGAAAGCGAAAAAAGATGTTATATTCATGCATTGCATGCCAATTTACTATGGGGAAGAGGTAGTAAAAGAGGTGGCACATGGATCTCAATCAGTAATTATTGATGAGGCGGAAAACCGCATGTGGGCACAGATGGCGTTAATGGTAAAGCTATTGAAAGAACAATAAACAATTATATTATATTAAAATGATGATTAATAAGCTGTAACAACACGTCTAAGAATATGAGATTATACGACATCAAAAGATAGTTAAAACCTTTTCTTCCGACAATTTTCCCCATCTTTTTCATGTCTTCTTTGTCGGCCTTTGCAAGTGTATAAGAGTTGTTAAGAATGTATGCCCACAATACAAGAAATAGTATAAGAAAAATGGGCGAAAGTATTGTTCTTATGAACAATAGTATACCAAATATTCCTGAGATGAAAAACATATAAAAGGAGATTTTTGCGGCATTTTTTTCTCCAAACGAAGTTGCATATGTTTTCACCCCAAGTTTACGATCTCCCTCCATATCGTGTATTCCTTCTGGAAGATCATGAGCATTATCTGCAAAGTAGGTAAAAAGAACAAGAAGAATCATATTTTGAATCTCCCTACCACCTGTTGAAATCGTTCCAAATAAAGGTAACTCAAAGATAAAATCCGTAGATTGCGGCAGTACTGTCCATATCGCAAGAAAACCAAATATTGCCACGGTAAGCCACTGAATCGGCGTAAATATTTCTGAGTAAGCGGGTATCTTGATGATTTTTTTTAGAAATTTATTATGAAATGCTACAAATAAAGCTGTAGCCCCTACAAGTATGAGGCACCAGACACTGACAAGAATTGCAAAAATGAAAGTCATCGCTGAGAATACTAGTGCCACCGCAAAGAATTTTTTTTTACTTATTGTACCGGCAGGTACCGGGCGATCTGGATGAGCAACAGCATCAATATCTGCATCTGTTATATCATTCCATATAAGCGCTGCAAAGAAACCGGAGTACATAGTTAGAATTGTCAGAATTATTATTTTCATTATCTCAAAATCATACGTTTGAATCCCATATGCTAACATCGGAACACTGGCATACATTAGAATATAGCTCATCAATTCATAAAGTGGAAGAGGACGCCAGTCAGCAAGAAAATTAATCGGTTTATTCAGCATGGTTTTTTTATTTCTGGTTTTTTTTACCATTAATCATCATCTAAAAGTGGTTTTGATAAATGCATTAATTTAAAAACATGTTATTGATATGTGATTATTAACATTACCGATATTCTATCGAAAAGTGGTGAGATGGAAAATGAAGAAAATAATGGTTGTAGATAACGAGCCGGATATTGTTGATCTTACTAGAACAGTTCTGGAGATAGGTGGCTACAATGTTGTACCGGCATACAGTGGAGAGGAATGTCTGAAGAAAATTGATGAAGAAAAAGTAGATCTGATTCTTTTAGACATAATGATGCCGGGGATGAGCGGCTGGGACGTATTTAACAGAATTAATAAAAAATCCCCGGAGATCAAGATAGCTTTTATGAGTGTACTTGAAATATCAGATAAAAGAAAACAAGTGCTCCTGGACGAAGGCCTGGCTGATTATATAATGAAGCCTTTTGATAAAGACACCCTGTTGGACAGAGTCGATAATATCCTGAGGAACTAAAGATAAATTCGGTTTTTGGGTAAGAACTGTACAGCAAATCCTTTATAAATAGAACTAGAGAAATTAAAGTAGAACTAGGAAAATCTAGGCGATGACTTTTGATCTGTAAGAAATGTAATAGACGATTTGGTATCGATGGTGTCAATTACTGGAGTGTCAAGCTTAGTTTATGTTCAATTTGCAAGCATGCAGAAGTTGAAATATAATCAGAGCATACTTTCTAAAAAGTACATGTAATTTAGTCCCTGATTTTGAATCTATATCACATGAATTTTTAGTTTTTCTGCAAAATCCTTTACCTGTGTGTATTCCCCCCTTAATATCGATCTTCTTAAATCCATATATTCATAAGCACGATACTCTGGCCGATACTGATCCATCAAATTAACAGCAACCTCGGGAATTTCATTACTAATCCATTCTAAAATATAATTGGAACAACACATTACATGATTTGGTAAAATAAGATGTCTTACAATTATTTCTCCCTGGTTGTATGCTATTTTATGATTTCTTTTTATTACCCGAAGATAATTGTCAACCTTAGATAATCGCTTAGCACAATCATCATTACCAAATGTCAAATTGCGTGCCCGCACCACCAGTCAAATAGACTGGTGGCATGCTCGGCTAACTTTGTTAGCCTCGGCGGTCACGCTCCACATGGTAATAAGGTTCGACTCTCAGTATTGATTCTCTGGGACGCAAAATCATCGAGATGTGATTGACCTGGTTTGAAAGAGTGGTTTCTTGGTAATCCCTGGTTTCGCGCATACGCATCCATATCGGTGATGGTTCTTTCACCGAGGCTATCGAAAAAGATTGTTGGGCTCCAGAACCCACTTCCCCAAAAGTAGGTTTTCTTTATGTGGGGAAACTCCTTCAGAAGTTTTTTCCCAGAAGTTCCTTTGAGAGCTTTTGCAACATCCTCAGGTCCCTTGGTTCCCGCGTCGATGGTGATATGGACATGGTCTTGATCAAATCCAATTTCTCTGAGGACCCATCGATGCTTTTTGCAAACCTCTCGGAAGATCTCTTCGCAACGTTTTTGCACGTCCGGAAAGTTAAATATGTTGTGGCAGTATTTGGTCTTGAAGCTTAGGTGCAATATATTTCTTCCGACACTTGAGCTGTGGTGTCGAATTTCGGCATAGCATTCGCTAACACGATCCATAAAAATTTCTCCTGATGGTGTCTAGCTGCTGCTCATTCGGATCAATAAGAGCAGTGGCACCACCAAAAGTTATCTAATAAAAACAGGTTTTATTGTTGTTTCTCTGACCACCGGTCACCACTCACTTCGTTCGCTATAGACCGGCGGAATTCTTTCTTTAAATCCCGACGGGAGCACTTTCTCCGAGAAAATAGCCTGTTTTTAGGTTAAAAATTGGTAAGTTGGGGATTCTAACTCGGATAAGAATATCAAATCTCGTTTTGTCTGATGGATGTGAGGATGATTAAAAGCAGAACCATTACTTTTTACTCGATTTTGGTATTCCAATCCATCTTGGTGTCCTTTTCATATATTCAATGTAATCTTTTCCATACCTTTTAAGACAATATTGTTCTTCGGCGGGTGCATATATCATGTGAAAACTTTGCATTATTACTGTAAGTAGTAGAAACACCCATGAAATACTGGCTATGGTTATACTTATAAATATCAAAGTTTCTGCTACATATAAGGGATGCCTTGAGTAACAGTATGGGCCTTTGTTGAAAGGTTTATCAGTTGAAGTAGTCCAAGAAATAAAAGAAGCGGATAGAGAAATAAAAAGTGCAATTAGGAAGATTACTAAACCTATGAAAAACCATACTTTTCCTAATTGCAATGGCAGAAAGATGGAATAGATAAACCCTGCAACCATAACAACAGTAGAAATGACATGAAGTAACTTTTCATGCTTAATAGGAACAGAAACTGCCCATCTTTTTGATGTTGCTTTACCTCTACTATATAAAATCGATATGATTGGAGGGAGCAAAAATCCAATCATGAAAATCCAAGCATTCCAAAATCCTAGTTCAAAAGCAGGTACAAGCGACATTTTCTAAACCTCATTTTTCAGTTTGATGTTCTCAATTTCTACTTCGTAATTCTTTTCTAAAGCAGGTATCAGTGGCTGCCCCTGTTGACTTCCATATAACCTAATGTATTTGCTAACGGTATTCTTATCCGTCCGAGTTTTCTTTGATATTTGCCGAATAGATAACCCATGTTGATGAAGTACAATTATTTTGTTAATTTGATTTATATTAAGTGTCATTCTATGAATTAAGAGAACAACCACCTAATAAAACCATGCATAACAATCAAGGAGATAGTAACTGATTTTTCTTTGCTTATTTCTGTACAGAAGATGTCTGAAAAAATGTGTGTGATTCTGTCCTAATTTCGCTCAAGAGATAGGACAGGGATTTCTCCATATTAAGAGATGTATGAATTATGTACATACGCAAAATGTGCTTGATTTAATCATTGTGCCATTGCAGAGGTTTAAACTCTAATCGTTGCAAAATGATAAGTAATACAATTTTATGACAAGAAAAATGAATATAAATAGGATCCCGATGTGTGGTAAACAAGGCGTTTTGCCAATATATGAACCAAATGGGCAATATAGTGATCATAAGCAAAGGAAATCACGGTTGAGGGGAAACACTCAACCAGGTATGATGGAGGAATGAATGTGAAAGTTGAAAAGGTAATGTCAAAGAAGTTAATTGTGGGGTATGTTCCAGGTAAAGTTGAAGGTGCTCTTGAGATACTGGCAAAGCATAATATCTCAGGTATCCCTATTTTGAAGAAGGATACGAAAAAGGTTGTAGGGGTTGTCACAAGAAGTGATATATTTAGAAATGCCGATGAGGATCAGATTGCTTTAATTATGAGTGATAATGTACATTTTGTATACAATGACCAAGATGTTAAAGATGCTGCCCGATTGTTGTTTGAAAATAGAATACACGGGTTGCCTGTTATCAACAAAACAAATGAGATTGTGGGAATTATAAGCCCTACAGATATGCTAAAGATCCTTCCAGAAAAAAGCGATGTTATTGGGCAGTATTATACCAATTTGGTTGTTCCTGTGTATGAAGACACTCCAATAAACATTATCATGGAAATTATTAACATTACCAACAAAAACGTTCTTCCAGTTTTAAATGATGATCTGAAGATATCCGGTATTGTAAGTGATGGTGATCTATTTAAACTGAACCAGGTCAGAGAAAATATATCCAATTCAGTAATGGGTTTAGGAGAAGATGAGGATCAGTGGAGCTGGGAAGGAATACGTGATACAGTGAGGCTGTACTATTCTACAACAGAGGTTGCGTTGCCACCTATACCTGTAAAGAAAGTCATGATAAGCAATGTATTAAAGGCGTTCGAAAATACGTCAATGATCGAAGCAGCCCAGAAAATGATAAAACATAAGATCAGTCATATGCCTGTGGTAGATGCCAATGATAGGCTTATTGGTATGGTTACCGATACCGACCTTATGTCCTGTATGTTTTAAATCTAGTTGATTCTATCATTGCTCTTTCTTTTACTGAGATTCATGATAATCGGGCAATAAATCGGTAACTTTGATCATTTCAAAACAGTTCTAATTTAGTCATTTACGTTTTGTATTATCATGCTGAATATTAGTAAATTTTTTATTAGGCTAAAAACAGATTTATTAACCTTGCCTTTGTTTTTACGGCTTTTTGTCAATATTTTTCCTGCATAACAAGCTCAATAATTATAAACTTAGTTTGATTTCTATTATTAAGCATTAGATCTCTCTAAAGGAGGTAACTAAGATGATTGAAGAAGACGAATTCAATGGGCCAGAGGAAGAAGAAGAGGAAGAAGAAGAGGAAGAAGAGGAAGATGATTGGAGAGGGTAGATAACTAAATAACACTCTCCTCAATCTTTTATTTTTTAGTTATCGATTAAGGAAAAACACCTCGAAAATATTTGATGTCTTTCAAGAACTCGCTCTAATTCCAAATTTTCATGTAATCTAATCCATTTTTCCTCTTTTTTGGGCTTCAGATTTTTTTAAATACATGGATATTGTTTTTGGGTTTGTGAAAATCGACAATATAAACAAAAAAATCCTTTATTTGCTCCAAAAAGATGCACGTATGACCTATAAAGAAATCGCTAATGAATTAAAAAGATCAGAAACCACCATAAGAGATAGAATTAAGGCAATGGAACAGGTGGGAATTATTCAGGGATACACAACATTAATCGATAAGATCGCACTTGGTTTAAACTTCTTCGCAATAATACTGGCAAATCCTGTTTCTTCATCTGACTTAGACAAAGTAACTGAGAAAATAAAGAAATTAAAAAATGTTATGAGGGTCTACCAGATATCAGGTAAACAACGAATTGCGATTTTTATGGTGACACAATCTTATAGAGAATTGAAAGAAATTCTCAGAAAACAGGTCATACCAATTGGATTGAAGGATGATGAAATTATCACTGTTCTTGAGGCAGATCGGGAGTTCCTCTCACCTATTGAAATACCTTAAAAAATGTTATTTGATATAAAATATTTGTCAAAAGAAACCTTTGAGAAAGAAGGCATAGAAATGGCATTCCCCACGCAGACCATTTTCTTAAATAAGTAAAGATAGCGATGGGCTGTGGCATATCATAAATTTGTGTATTTAATCTTAAACATGCCCTAAAGATTATAAGAAGTGGAGAATTTATAATGTTCCAGAATAAATTAATAGAAACAGATTGCGGAGTTGTAGGTGGAGGGCTAGCAGGATGCACTACAGCATTAGAACTGGCAGATGCTGATAAGAAAGTAGAGTTATTTGTTAAAAATAGATTGGTTGAGAATTGTAACAGCTATCTAATCGCTGGAGGTTTAGCAGCAGTTCAATTACCAGATAAAACATTAAATAGCGACTCTGTGAATTTCCATATAGAAGACACATTAAAAGCAGGAAAAGGACTAAATGATGTTGAAATTGTTAAGTACTGTGCAGAACATTTTTTTATAGATGCCATACAATATCTAATTGATAAGGGTGTTAAATTTGACAAGGATAATGATAGTTTTGATTTAAATCGAGAAGGAGGGCATTCTAAAAATAGAGTATTTCATGTAAGTGACATTACTGGCATGAAAATCATGGAGACACTGGGAAAACTTGTCAGGAATCATCCAAATATAAAGGTTCATGAAAATCATATGGTAATTGATTTAATAACAAAAAATAAAATCGAAAAATCAGAAGGAAAAGATATCTGCCTTGGCTTTTATGTCTATGATATAGAAGCAGAATTTGTGAGAACTGTTCAATGCAAAGCCACCTTTATCGCTACAGGCGGATTAGGAAAGGTTTTTTTATACACTTCAAACACAGACATAAGCACGGGTGATGGTTTTGCTATGTGTTATAGGGCAGGTCTTCCGCTTGTAAACATGGAGTTTATACAATTTCATCCTACTGTGTTTTATGATGAGCTTGCTGTTACCGAGGGTGAAAGAAGATTTCTGCTTACAGAAGCTCTAAGGGGAGCAGGAGCCATATTGAAACTTTATAGAGATTCCGGGGAAGATTTTGCTTTGAAATATGATCCGCTAGGCTCCAGAGCGACGAGAGATGTTGTCGTCCTGGTTGAGGATATAGAAATGAGGAAACACGGGTTAAACCATATCTGGCTTGATTGCACCAAAATAGACAAGGATAAATTAAAAAGCAATTTTCAAAACTCATATGATTTCTGTCTGAGCAAGGGAATAGATATAACAAAAGAACCTGTACCTATAGTTTATGCAGAACATTACTCTAACGGAGGAGTATTGGTTAATTCTAATAGTGAAACTGAAATAAAGGGGTGCTATGTTCTCGGGGAAACTGCGTATACAGGATTGCATGGAGCTACAAGACTTGCAAGCAGTTCTGGACCTGAGTGTGTTTTATTTGCAAGACTTGCAGCTAAACATTTTTTATTAAATTCAGATGATTTCCCCTCATTAAAGGTTCCCTTATGGCAGATTGGAGAAACGGTAGAATCAAAAGATAAAATAACTATTGGTTATTATTGGGAGGTTATAAGAAGAACAATGAACTCCCTGTGCGGAATGTCAAGAAATGAAGAAAGGTTGATTGCTGCTAAAGAATTATTGGAATCTCTTAGCAATAGCATAAATAGTTTTTATTGGAATTATCGTGTAAGCAGAGATTTTTTGGAAGTCAGGAATATTGCAGATGTTGCCGGCATAATCATCGAAAGTGCCCTGGTAAGAAAAGAGAGCCGAGCCTGCCATTTCAGAGAAGATTTTCCCAAGACAAATGATAAGAATTACCTTGGTTTGATAATAGCCAAGAAAGAAAACAAGCCTCATATTCTAAAACTAAAGAAGTAAATTAAATGATAATAACCAAAGGATCAGTCAACTAAGAATCTATGGTAATTGTTATTAAAACCATCGTGATACTTCCAGTTATGCAAATTACCTCAGTCAATGCCACCCCGTTTGAATTAAAGCTCAAGGAGCCTTTTGTTTTGGCCAATGAAACAGTCGACGTCGGTGTAAATGTCATTATTAAAGTCGAAACTGATTCAGGGATTATTGGTTGGGGATGTGCAACGCCCGATACTGTAACATCTGAGACAAAGGAAAGTGTAATGTCTGCTTTTAATTCAGTTCTTAAGGATATATTGGTGGGCAAAGATCCCACTCGCATTCATCTATTAAATGAAATCATCGAAGATAAGTTAAAAGAGAATCCCTCGTTAAAAGCTGGTATTAACATCGCACTTTATGATATACTTGGTAAAAAAGCAGATATGCCTTTATTTAGGCTACTTGGGGGTTATAGAGATAAAATTGAGACTTCTGTAACTATTGGTTTGAATCCCAGAGATGTTATGGTGGAAAAAGCAAAAGAATATGTTTCTCAGGGTTTTACTTGTCTTAAAGTTAAATGTGGTATGGATTCTAATCAAGATATCGAAGCTGTTTTAGCTATTAGAGGTGCTGTTGGCCCAAATGTTAAAATTCGCATGGATGCAAACGAGGGTTACTCTGTTGAACAGGCTCTGAATGTTATTGGGATTTTGGAAAATTTTGGTGCGGATATCGAATTATTAGAACAGCCCACGCCAGCAGAATATCTTTATGCCTTAAAAGAGGTGACTGCTCAGTGTCCTGTTCCTATTATGGCTGATGAAACAGTGTTAACTCTTAAAGATAGTCAAAAACTTGTAAAAATGGAAATTGCTGATATGATCAATATTAAACTTATGAAAATAGGTGGTATAACAAATGCTATAAAAGCCAATATTTTTGCAGAGTTGGCCAAAGTTCCTGTTATGATAGGATGCATGAATGAATCTATGGCGTCCATGGCAGCAGGAGTACATTTTGCATGTGCGTTTAAAAACGTGCAATATGCTGATTTAGATTCATCTTTGGATTTTGTGGAGGACATTATCAAAGGTGGCGCAACTTATAAGGATGGATTTGTTATTCCCTCTGAAAAACCAGGTCTTGGTATAGAGGTTGATTTGTGATTGGATAAAAAATATAATGAATTTTTAAGAGATATTCCTTCATATAGTCGTTTCCTAAAAGTTGATGAAATTGATACTTTAACAAATTTAATCATTGAGCTACCAGGTGTTAATCACAGAGTCATTGGTAACACTGTTAACAATGAACATCTAGTTATGCTAGAAATTGGTAACGGTGAAAAAACAGCGATGATTATTGGTGTTCCCCACAGTGATGAACCTCTCGGAAGTTTAGTTACAACTTTTTTTGCTAGATGGCTTGCTACACATCCAGAGGTTAATGATTTTGGTTGGAGATGGCTCATTATACCTATTTTAGAACGTAGGGGCATGCGCCTTAATGAAGGATGGTTCAATATGCCTGGTTCCTTCGCAGATCTGGCTAAATCAAACTTTAGAGAACCAACTGAGGATCAATATGAATGGACGTTTCCAATTGAATATAATGATTATCATTGGACCAAATCACGTCCTGAAACCATTGCGGTAAAAAATGTTCTTGGAAAAGAAAAACCTGATCTTCTTTGCAGTCTTCATCACTGTGGTTTTCTCAACGCGTATTATTATCTAAGTCAGGATTTACCCGAACTTTACCCTGAATTGAGGAAATTAGCAAAAAGTGTAAGAATATCTCTTTCAGAAAATGCACCAGATGTACCCTTCGGTAAAATGTTTTCACCAGGTTTCTACCAGATGTATGGTCTTAAGGATTATCTAGATTATTACAGTCAAAAAGACCCAATAGTTTTAACAACAATTAAAAGAGGAGCTTGTAGTGATGAATGGTATCAAAACAAGATAGGAGGTTTTAGTTTCAACTGTGAAGTTCCTATGTATCTGTCTTCTAAACTACAGGATAAGACTCTCTCAGATAAAAATATGAAAAACTTAATGAAAGAAAGACATAATCGCAATAAAAACAGAGTAAAATATTCAATGAGGCTATTGAGTATTTTAAAAGAATATTCCCATTTATCAGATCCTCTTCTTTATGATGTTGCGCAAAAACATGTTGCTAATGCACAGTTATCTTTAGAACATGAAAAAAGAATTTTACCAAAAACTGAAGATAGAATAGCAACAAATGCAGAGGTTTTTGAAAACGAGGTAATAGCTGATTTATTTGACCTATTCTTTCTAGGGCAAACCTGGCGAGTTGCAGAAAGCATATGTATAAAAGGCAGTGTTCCAAAAATATGTCGGCTAATGGATTCATCTGATCTAGAAATTAAATCACTTGGGAAAAGTGTCCAAGAAAGAGGAAGTTTTTATCAGCCTCCTATTCGAAATTCAGTAAAAATGCAATTAGGTAGTATACTAATTATTGCAGAGGTTTTAAAAAATAAAAAATCTGATAACTCCTGAATTTATCAAAATAATATTTATTTCTTGGCATAAAGAAAGGTCATGTGTAAAAAGTATTTATGTTACCAGAAATGATCAACTGCCAAATCATCTATAATCCAAAAGTATTTGAATAGGGTCCAGATGCCCTATCATGCTTGATTTTGGGACGATACGCCAGGTAAACTACAGTGATTTAGATAAAATCGTAGAAATAGAAAGGAAATGCTTTGATGTTAATACCGCTTATACAAGAAGACAATTAAGATATCTGATAACACAGGCCAATAGTAGATGTCTCGCTGAAGAAAAAGGTGGGGTTTTAAGAGGCTTTATAATAGTTTTATATAGGCAAGGAATTGGAGTTGCGGGTATTGAGACATTAAACGTTGACCCTGCGTTTCGTGGTCTTGAAATAGGAAAACGCCTTTTGAGAGCATCTGAAGAAGATATTTATTTTTTAGATGTTAGAAGGATCAAATTAGAAGTTTCGATGGGGAATCTTGCAGCTATAAATCTTTATGAAAAATCAGGTTTTAGAAAAACAGCAATTTTAAAAAATTATTATAACTTTGAACATCATGGAACATGTGATGCTTTTCAGATGGTTAAACAATTGGCAACTTGAAAGTCAATCTTTCTTCTTTTTCCATGGGTGACCATTTACCATCTTTTAATATGCAGTAACCCGTCGTATAATTTTCAATAATTTTCAATAATTCATCTCTGAACTGTTCTGGCATATACTGAGGTTCACAAGTTGCATGGTTTATATGTATTTTTTCAACATGGTTAACTGGGTTAATATTTGGAAAAATATCTTTTCTACCTAAAAGGTAAAATGATTGATCTTTTTCATCTTGATCAAGTCTAAGATTAGAAAATTTAACTCTTTCTGTAAACGATTGAATGTCTTCTTCCTTGAAGTTCATAATTTTTGGATCTGCATTGTTTGCGAGTAGGAAAAGAAGAACACCCATACACTTTGAACATTTACCGCATGAAATTATAGCATTCTTTTCAAAGTGGCAGGAATGACAAGATCGCTGATATTCCGCTAAATCCAGATATCGTTTAACAAGTGTTCTCTCTACTATTAAACCAGAAATATTGCGCACAGCTGACCACTGAATCATTCCTGGAATTCTTTTTGAATACCATTTATTCATAGCAATGTCGTAGTCCTGATGTTGATCATAAATCCCATAATAATGTTTTATACCACAATATTTCGGACTATTTCTAAGATCATCAAACTCGCTACCTATCAGTAGATTCCCAATTTCATTGTCTGCAAATATGGGTAAAAGTGCAAAAACATAATATGGGAAAATGCACAGTCTAATAGGATAGGTATCTGCACGAATTTTTCTATGGTCATTTCTTATGAATTTTAAATTATCAAGCATAAAATTATAGAACCTGTCGACATTAGTCCAAATCCTTTGTGTTTTCGGGTCAATTTCTTTATGGAATTTGTATGCCGGTAGAGCCGTTCTCCAATGACCGCCGCTTTCATTTACATATAATGGAAAAACGGTACATCCAATTTCCCTAAGCATTCCATATGTGAGTAAGCTTTCTTTCCCTCCGCTAGATAAAACACCACATTTGCTAATATCCATTTTTTTTGTAACCTTTTCATCCTGTGTTGTTTTAGCACATCTAATTTTTGCTTTAGGGTTTGCATCTTCAGGTTTGACGTTTTTCTCATCTAGAATGAATTTTGGTAAAATATAATTTGCCCGACGTTGAAGCATCTTATTTATAAAGATATCTCGGCTAAAAACCTTATTTAGTTCATTTAAAAGATTTACATCTGCATTTGTTAATGCGAAGTCTAGATTGAATTTTTTAGAAAAAAGGCCATAATTTAAAAGAGGCATGATAAAAGCCATTCTAAGGATCTGCCGGTGATTTTCCTGAATGTTATCTTCGTATTTTATAATTAAGGTAAACTTGTTTACATCCCCGTTGATTTTATGTAATTTTACTTCTGATTTTGCTGTTTTTCCGAGAAGACTTGGTTCAGATAAATCTATAGATGAAAAACAAGTGAAATCAACTGTTTTTTTCATTTATCTTCTCCAGGACATCAACGATTTCGTTAACTCCATCTGAAAGAGGTTCGACAACTGGTACACTAAACGTTTTCCTTAGTTTTTCTTTTGATTTTATTATATCTTCCCCATTCATGTTTTCACGGTTGATACCTACACCAATCAATGGTTTTCCAGTTAAAAGCTCAGCTATTTTAACCACCCTTTTGGTATCGGGCATTGGATATTCTGGAAAACCATCAAGATTCTTTCTTTTAGGTGCATCTACTACTATAAAACCATGGACATTCCCAGCTGCAAGTATTTCGAAACCACCTGGGAAAAATGGATGGACAAGACTCCCCTGCCCTTCTATAAGCATAAAATCGGGTTTGTCATCATTCCATGAATCCAAAATCGCTCCTTCAATTCCACCAGCAACAAAATCATTTATCGTTGCATCCATAACAATGCCATGTGGCCATCCCTGTAACCAACCTGTTTGGCCCGTGTAGATCATATCAGTTTTTCTACCACGTTTTTTAAGCTCTTCATTAATTATAACTGCAATAGTTCTTTTTCCAATAGCTGAATCAGTACCAAGAATAGCAATACGTTTCGAACCAACATTTTTAATTTCACCAGTGTAAAACCGTTTATGATCGCGAAATACCTTTCTAATATCTGTAATGCCACAATTGTTTTCTTCAGCAAGATCCTTAAAAAAAGGATCATCCGAAAGAAACTGGTGAAGTCCTGATATTACATTGAGGCCTTTTGTAAGAGCCCATGCTACAGCCTTATCATAACCTTTCGGTAGGACACCACCTTCCGATACAGCTCCAATAATAAAGGTATCGGCGTGTGTTAATTTCAAAGCTTCATCGAGATCATTATAAAGAGGTATTCCCTTTTTTACACCATCTAATATTTCACCTGCATCTCCCTCAGGGAAAGTGGAATCAACGATACAAACAACATTAAAACGCTTACTAAAACGAACCAAACCATGGGCAGTTTTACCATCAGCACAACTATACAAACGATCAGCATAAACAATAGCTTTATTTTTATGCATACTTCTTCAATATCTCCTAAAAAATAAATACAAATTATTTTCTCCCTGTGAGAACAACAACATAACGATCATTAGGCAAAGTCTTTTTTTTATGATACTCAAGAAGAGAAATCAAACCTGCAGTTGAAGCAGGTAACACACTAAGCCCTTCTTTTTCCCGAAGCATCTTTGAATGAACAATCATACTCTTATCACTAGCATATGAAGCCCACCCTCCAGAGTTTCTAATTGCTTCAAGGGCATAATCTCCATCTATGGACCGCCAATTTATCAAGGGTTCATTAACCGCTGTTTCATGAATTTTTTCAGGGGTCAACTCCTCGCATGCAGGGGTGTTCTTTAAGTAAGCTTGAATAATGGGATTTTTTCCAAAAGAAGAACCAGCAACAATTTTTGGGATTTTAGAAGTTTTACCTCGTCGATAAAGACTTTGAAATCCTTTATAAATACCAGCAAGCGTGGTGCCATTAGATACAGGTAAAGCAACAACTGCAGGAGCATCACGGAGTTCATCATATATCTCATGAGCGATTTCTCCATAAGCACGAAATTGAATCATAGTATTTACACCGCCAGCATTAGCATCGTAATACTCTTTTTCATCTGCCATCATCTGAGAAAATTTCACCGCGTTTTCATAATCGCCCGGTACACGGGTAATTCTTGTACCATCGTTCTCTATTTCCTTAATACGCTTTGTGTGATATTTCTCAGGTATATATATCTCACAATTCAAACCTGCAAAAGAGGCAGCAAGAGAAATCGCAGCACCATAATTGCCACAGGTAGCTACAGTAATTGTATCAAATCCTCTACGAAGGGCATCCATAACTTGGGCAAAGGCAATACGATCTTTCTGGGTACCAGTAGGTGTACTACCTTCAAATTTGAGATAAATCTGTCTTAAGCCAAATTCACGTTCAATATTACGAGATCGAGTAAGGTTAGTATCGCCAATTTCAGAATCAATTATATCCTCAAATGATTCTAATCTTTCCTCTAAAGGTTGGGTTTTGTCAGAAGCGATTTTTCTTTGAGATTCAAGCTCTGGTGCAATAAGTGGAAACTGAGAACGAGCACCATCTAAAATAGATGAAATAGATTCATCGTTACTATTGTTGTTTACGGTTTTTACATTGTTATTGTTTTTTTTTTCTTCTTCAGGCATAGTAAATCCACTAAACTAAGCAGCTCTAGCAAATTTTATTTAATAAAAATATCGAAGTAGGTTTACTTAAAACTTACTGGCATAGCAAGGTATAATAATCCTTTGAAAGTTATCTTCCATCTGCAGGTGGATAGTATGAGAAAGATGTCTGTAAAACTTGGAAATAATGCCGGGAAAATATGGGTTACGTTAAGCACTCATGGGCCACTAACACAATCAACACTTATTAAAACTGCAAAATTAACAAAAAATGATTTTCATACAGCAATTGGATGGCTTGCCAGAGAAAACAAGATCTACAAAGAAGGAGAGCTATATAAACTTGGAGAAACAAATCTAACAAATAAAATCGGAGAAGACGCAGGAAAAATATGGAAACTAATCGACTCTCATGGAGAAATCGATATATCATCAATTACAAAAGAGACTAAAATAACAATCTATGATGCTTACTCTGCACTTGGATGGCTTGCCCGTGAGAATAAAATAGATGGGGAAAAAATTAGAAATAATTCAACCAGACTTAAATTTAAGCTAAAATATGATTAAAACCAACAATAATTCAGAAATAATTAACGCAATAAATTTATTACTTGCAGAAAAAAGAACGTCTCTAGCGATATTAAGAACAGCAATGGCAATATTTACCCTACCGTTATCTGTTTTTACGGTTTTAGTTGCAACCTCAAAATTCTATGAATTTTATTCATCACTACATTTTATTATACCCTTGTTAATAATATGTTCAATTTTAGTATTTTTAGGAGTCTACCTAATCTTTAGATCTTTTAGAAGAATAAAAGAAATAGATCACAAGATTCATGAAATTAAAAAACAACAAAAAACAATGAAAGACCTCATTGATTCATGCTGAAAAAGATAGTAACATTTTATTTACCTTTCCTATGCCACTTAAATAAACGATGATAATTATCATACCGTCGTCTTCTTGTCGGGAACATAGCCGCCCCAACAGAACGGATATCTTCAACTGAGTAGAATGCATTTGGATTAAATCTTTCAATACATTCTATAACTGTGTTAAGATTTTCCGTGGTTTTTACGTTTTTTCTTATTTTTATCCATGTTTAACAAGCTCAACGTTAATAAATCTAATACTACTTATTCTACTATAATCTAAAAAGGATAAAGACATGAAAACAAATATTAGAAATCCAACTGTATTAAAATATCAATTTTTCATAGGTTCATTAGTAGTGATTTATTTAATCCTTGGAGTTCTTAGTATTATTGTATAGTTCAGTTGGTTATATGAAAGAAAAAAAGAAAGGTAAAAAATTATCTAAAAATAAAAAAAAGAAACCTAAAAGTACTTGGGGAAACACATTAAATGATCTTAGATAGTAATCAATATGCTAAGTATGTACCACATAATGGAAATTTATTGTATGTGCTTTAATTGAAAAGGGCGAAGGACATAGAGCAAACAGATAAACGTTTTCATTACCCTTCTATCCCTTTATATTATTGTCTATCTCGTCCAATTATTTTTCAATACTGCAAGTATCGGTGTTTGAAATAATATTGGTTATTAATATTTTTCCGCGGTTTTTACGTTTTTTTTTGTTTTTTTTCTCGTTAAACTCTCTCAAGTCTTATAAATATGATTATTGTATGAATTTGTTAGAAATGTAGATTTTCGGAAAGAGGTAAACTTATGGGATTAAAGAAAAAAACTGACTCAGGAGAGAACGAAGTAGCACAAGTTTCTACAGGTGTCTCGAATTTCTAGGGGAATTAAAAACAAGCCAGAATATGAGACTACAAAAGTAAAAATAAAGTAAAATATGTGGAGGAATGAAAAAAATGATAGCTGGACAACAACCAATAATCATATTAAGAGAAGGAACCACCAGGGAAAAAGGAAAAGGTGCACAATCAAACAACATCATGGCAGCATGCGCTATATCTGACGCTGTAAAATCGACACTTGGCCCGAAAGGAATGGACAAAATGCTCGTTAGTTCTATGGGAGATGTCGTGATCACTAATGACGGTGCAACTATTCTGAAAGAGATCGATGTGGAACACCCTGCGGCAAAAATGATTGTAGAAGTAGCTAAATCCCAAGATGAAGAGTGTGGTGATGGGACTACGACTGCAGTAATTCTGACTGGGGAGCTGTTAAAATGTGCAGGGGGGCTACTTGATCAAAATATCCATCCAACCGTTATCTGCGGAGGATACAAACTCGCAGTGGAAAAAGCAGTTAAAACATTGAATGAACTGGCTGTATCAATAAAACCAGGAGATAAAAAAACACTGAGAGATATAGCTATGAATTCTATGGCTAGTAAAAGTGCTAGCGCGGAGAAAGATATCCTTGCAGACATCGTTGTGGATGCTGTAACCGATGTCGCAGAGACAACCAATGGTAAGACAATTGTTGATCTTGACAACATCCAAATACAGAAGAAGCAGGGGGGTGGAATAGCAAACACTGAAATGATCAAAGGTATCATCCTTGATAAGGATCGAGTTCACGAGGGAATGCCAAAACACATAAAAAACGCAAATATAGCCCTTGTAAACGCTGCACTTGAGATAAAAAAGACTGAAGTGGATGCAAGAATTCAAATACAAGATCCTGCACAACTTCAAGCTTTCCTGGATGAAGAAGAAGGCATGCTTAAGAAAATGGTTGATAAAATCAAAGAGAGTGGTGCAAATGTTCTCATCTGTCAAAAAGGTATTGATGACATCGCACAGCATTACCTAGCAAAAGATGGGATTTATTCTGTAAGACGTGCTAAAGAAAGTGACGTGGAGAAGCTTTCAAAGGCGACTGGTGCAAAAATAGTTGCAAATCTCGATGATTTAAGCTCGAGTGATCTTGGTAATGCTGGTAATGTTGAGGAGAAAAAAATCGGCGATGACAAGATGACATTCATCACTGATTGTAAGAACCCGAAAGCTGTATCGATACTAATCCGTGGTACTACAGAGCACATTGTAGATGAACTTGAACGTGGACTACATGATGCACTTTCGGTAGTAAAGGTTGCCCTTGAAGATGGTAAGATGACTGCTGGCGGCGGAGCAGTTGCTATCGCTATAGCAATGGCTCTTCGAGACTACGCGCCTTCTGTTGGGGGGCGAGAGCAGATGGCAATTGAGGCATTTGCAAATGCAATTGAAATAGTTCCAAAGACACTTTCACAAAATGCGGGACTTGATCCGATTGACATGATGTTAGCAATCAGAAGTGCACATAAAAAAGGAAACAAATATGCTGGCATCGATGTGTTTAGCGGAGCTGTCACTGACATGATGAAAAACAACGTCATAGAACCATTACGGGTAAGTCTTCAGGAGATCCAGGCAGCCTCTGAGGCAGCAACAATGATACTTAGAATCGATGATGTCATTGCATCAAAAGGTGGAGGTATGACTCCACCTGGGGGACCTGGCGGCGGTCCTGGCGGCATGGGGGATATGGACGAATATTAAGGAGTCTAATCTCTTTTTTCCTTCTTTTTTTATGGTATATGTATCAACGAAAAAAGTTAGAGATAAAAAGATGCAAATAAATCATGTGGAGGTAAATGATATTGAGTGAAAATATGATAAATGCATATATTTTACTAACGATGCGGCCGGGAAATTCTAACAACACTATTAAGGAAATGAGAAAAATAGAAAATGTGGAAAAAATATCTGTGGTTGCTGGAGAATATGATATCGTTGTGAGAGTACATGTTAAAGATCTGGAAAAACTTCTCGAAGTGACAAATGAAATTAAAATGGTAGATGGCGTGAAAAAGACAACAACCCAAGTTATAGAAAAAGAAATTGCACTATGAAGATTAGACGAAAATATCTCTTCTACGCATTAGCGTTTGCCTCTGCAATTATTGCTGCGGGAGTGTCAGCTATAGATGCTACAATCATTGCTCTTCACATACCTGATCCATGGGCTTTCGGTCTTTCATGTTTTTTAGTAGGTACGGTTATCACATTTCTTATCGTCCTCGTTTTTTCAATACCTGCAAAGGGCAAGAGCCTCGGATCAAAAATTATAGATCCGTCTTTCAAACGACTCAGATTGGTAAGAAAAGAGGAACTAAAATATCATATACTTGCTGCGGTGGGAAACTCCGTTCTAACCCTCGGTTATTTTGCGTTGCTTTCCATACTCGGTGATCCCTCTGTAGTACTTCCCTTTTCCCAGATTGTTATTTTATATCTAATCATTATTGAATCAATCACTGAGAAGGATATGCCAACGCTCTCTGAGATTCAATCTTGTCTCATTGTCACGTTTGGTGCTATTCTTGGATCAATTTCGTTAACTGGTGGCATTAGTTTAGAGTCATTGGCTATTGTTTTTCTGGTGATAAATCCAGCATGGGTTCTCTTTTCGACATATCAGAGAAAATTAAAATTATTGAAAATTGATAATAGGCCTAACGATGCTCTCAATATCCGGTTTTGGAATGTCGTATTTGCATGTATATTCACTACTGCTATAGTATTCATCTATGATACCTTCATGGGAACTAGTCATTTTCTTGCAGGGATAACCGCATCAATCAATCACTTTGACTGGCTAGCATTAACGATGGGTATCACATTTTTTTCTTTAGTATTTTATATACGTGCTCTTGGTATCGGAAAGGCAAGTGTTACACAGGCAGTAAAAGCATCAACAGTTCTCTTTGCTATACCATTTTCTCTGGTAATTTCGTATTTCAATATCATCCCGCCGTTTTCAACAGATCCGGTGATGATATTAATCAAAATTATAGGTACAACTCTCATAATTCTCGGCATCATTTCATTTGCACTTGCGTTAGTAAAGGCATATGTTTTCATCAACGTGAAACCTGGTTATCCTATTGAGGAAACAATGAATAAATTATGGGATATTGGTGGTGTCACAAGAGTTGCAGCTACTGCGGGCAAATACGACTTTATGGTTAAGATACGAATAAGAACATTAGTAAAAGGTTATGAGAAAATTATTCGAAAGCTTGAAGGAATTGAAGCAATAGAAAAATACAGATGGGAGTCTGTTCTTAAGGAGTGGGAAGAGATTTAAAATCCCCTAACTTTTTATTAATATCTTAGATGTCGTGTAGTTTCATAATTTTTAACTTAGTAACTGGTATTTTATCTTTGCTAGTAAGAAAATTATTTTGAAGAGAAATGGATAAACGCACAAAACAGTGAAGAGCTGCAGGATATTGTTCTATCATTATGAAGAAAATGGAATTCTGAATAATTTTTATTGCGGACTTTGAATAACTCTCTGTTTTATTCAATTTTCCATCTTAACGTGTGAAATCACGCTAAACCTTACATTATCTTGTGTTTTTCTTATTTTCCTAAGATTTTTCCGCGGTTTTTACGTTTTTTTTGTTTTTTTCCTTGTTAAACTCTCTCAAGTCTTATAAATATGATTATTGTATGAATTTGTTGAAAATATAGATTTCTAGAAGGAGGTAGATTATATGGGTCCAAAGAAAAAAAAGAAAAACAGGATAGAGGAAGAAGAATGTCCCGAAGAGATAAGTGAAGAAGAACGAAAAGAACTTGGTATTTTTGATGATGACGATGATGAAGAAGATGAAGACGAACGTGATGAATCCTGGAGAGATACGGGCTAGAAAAAAGACTATCAGCACTCCCTCCAATAAACAGCAAATAATAGAAAGAATATATAAGAAAACAATGCTAGAGATGACAGATTGTAAACATTTTAGATATATTGAGATTGAAAAAGGTTTAGGAATAGATAGCGTAGAAATAGTGCGAACAGCTGATTGTCTAATTGGTATGGGTGGGATTGATGGTTGCCCGAAGTATTGTCCACTTTATGAGGCAAAGTAGAATTATTCATCGAATAATTAGTTAATTGAATTGCATGAGGTGAAAAAATGATTCCGAAAATGGTTTTCTTTACAAGAGGTGTAGGAAAACATAAACATGAGTTACAGTCTTTCGAGTTGGCCCTACGTAGTGCAGGTATTGAGAAATGCAACCTGGTAAATGTTTCTAGTATTGTTCCCCCGAATTGTAGAATAATCTCACGGGAAAAAGGAGTGGAACTTGTTAAACCCGGACAAATAATATTCTGTGTGATGTCACGAAATATGACAAACGAGCCAAATAGGTTAGTTGGAGCAGCTATAGGTGCTGCTACTCCAAAAGAGAGAGGTTCATATGGTTACATATCTGAACATCATAGTTTTGGTGAAACAAGTAAAAAATTGGGAGATTATGCTGAGGATCTGGCAGCGACGATGCTTGCTACGACATTGGGATTAGAGTTCGATCCTGATAAAGCATGGGATGAGAGAAAACAAGAATACAAAATGAGTGGGCAATTCGTGCGAACTCAAAGTGTAGCACAGACTGCTAAAGGAGATAAAAATGGTTTATTCACAACGGTATTAGTCGCAGCAGTGTTTTTGGAGGGTTAAAACGTGAATATGAAAAGCAATTTAAAAAAACACTTTGAAAAAACGCAAACTTGTTGGGAATTTATGAAATGCCCAAAAGAGATAAGGAAAAAATGCGAAATTTATATGCTAAATTGGGGAGAAGAATGCTGGGTTCTAGCAGATGATCCAATAGTAGATGGTTACTACTTTTCTAAAAAGTATGGCAACTGTATCAACTGTCCTTGGTTTAAAAAGAATAATCCATGAAAAATAAGATTAGAAAATGGAGTTAATAAATTGAATAGGTGATGTGGAGATAGATGTGGTTTGAAAAAAAACAATGTTCCATCTGTAAGAACGAACTTAAAAAATCGAAATTAAAGGAATTTGAAACAATAGAAGGAAATAAAATCCTATGTTGTGAAAAATGCTCAAAATATCTTAAAGTCGGAAGGGAGAATAAAAGAAAACGGGAGATGATAAAAATATGAATGAGAAAAAAATGAAAGATTTTATTGGCAAGACAGTATCAGTATTTGTAAGATATGGCTTTAAAAAGAAAATTGAGGAAACACAAAGCTACCAGGGCATACTTTGTGAAGTAGGTGCACGTGGAATTATACTAGAAAGAAAACTCAGTAACACAGATGGAACAATAGTAAACGATTTTTTTCCATGGCACAATATAGATGCAATACGATATCGACCTGAACAGAGAACACGAAAGATTATTCAAAAAGATCTCTAAAACGGGAATAATTATATGACCCGTAATATTACTCTCTTGAAAACCTACAGATTAACCAAGCAGATTTAATACAATGTTATTAAGGGGGATTGATTTGTTTGATTAAAAAAGAAAGGCAGACGATAGAAGAAATTAATCAATGTCCATCATGTGGTAGTATACATCTGTCGAAAGACTACAATAGAGCGGAACTTGTTTGTGAAGATTGCGGGCTTGTTATCGACGAAGATTTTATAGATCCGGGCCCCGAATGGCGGGCATTTGATGAAGATCAGCGTGATAAAAGAGCTCGAGTTGGGTCACCGATGACTTATACAATTCACGATAAAGGCTTGAGTACGACAATAGGATTTGAAAACAGAGATTCATATGGTAAATCAATCCCAACTAGGAATCGCGCGCAATTATACAGAATGAGAAAATGGCAAATTAGGGCACGTATTTCAGATTCGGCTGAAAGAAATTTGGCGATTGCTCTTACTGGGCTTGACAGAATGGCTTCATCTTTGGGACTTCCTAGGCATGTCAGAGAAACAGCTGCACTTACCTATAGAAAAGCAGCAGAAAAAAAACTGATTAGGGGCAGAAGCATTGAGGGTATGGTAGCAGCATCGCTTTATGCGGCATGCAGGCAATGTGGTGTCCCTCGGACGCTTGATGAAATTAGTGATACAACACATATGTCAAGAAAGGATGTTGGAAGAAACTATCGTCTCATTGTTAAAGGAGTTGGGTTGAAAAATATGCCTACCGCTCCACAAGATTACATCGCACGGTTCTGCAGTGAATTAAGACTCAGTAGCAATGTGCAATCCAAGACAATGGAAATATTAAAAGAATCAGAGGAAAAAGGGCTTCTCAGTGGACGTGGTCCAACAGGTGCAGCAGCAGCTTCTCTCTACATAGCGTCCGTGATCTGTGGGGAGCGTAGAACTCAACGGGAGGTAGCAGAGGTTGCAGGTGTAACAGAGGTGACTGTTAGAAATCGTTACAAAGAACTTACAGAAAAACTAGACATAGTCATTAATCTGTAATATTGTCGTTCTATTACTATGCTTCTTTATTTATAAGACGGGTATTTTGAAACATTTCAGAATATTTATTTTCCAAACCTCAAAATATCTTTGGTATTATCAAGCTTAGGTCGATAATATTTTTGTTATAACTGGAAAATTGAATCGAAACCATCATTTATTTAATTTAAAAATGCAGGGAGAAATTTGAACACGAGTTTACCGGTAAATACCTGAGTAGGTTCGTTTTTAACCGGTTATAACAAGGTTTCTAGCTTTGCGTATAGGATTAGAATTAGGATAATGAGACAATATTTTTATAGTATTTATCTACATAATATAAGATATTGAGAAAAATGAAAAAAAACTAAGGAAAACACTTGCAGTATTTATGGTGTTATAATAGAATCAGGTTTAGACCATTGTGATAATTGTAGAAATAAATATAGGACATAATTTTAAAGATGAATATTGTATGAAAAAATAAAAAGGGATGGTTATGAAGAATAAAATATGGACTCCAATTAAAATATGGAATGAAACGCAATAGTTTACCAATTTTGAAAAAATGGTTAAAAAGTTCCGGAAAAAAAGAAATAAATGACTATCCCTATATAGTTGGAATTCTATCAACAATATTCCAACCAGCTATAAAAAAAAGAGTTATATACTTACAATTAACAGATTGATACTCAAGAATGGGTCATAGAAATGAGCAACCTTTAATATAAAAAAAGATGGCATATATGAAAAAGATAATTCCATTACTATTAATTTTAGCAATTACACTTATAATAATCTTCTCAATAATTATCATTTTTAAAGGATCAAATGATAATAATATACATATTAAATATTTAGATGATGGAACAATTGTTACAGGTGATGTGCAGAGATTAAATATTACAGGATTTAATTTAATACCTGAGAGGAAACTTTTATGGGATAATAAATGGGAGAACTACAGTTATAATGTTACTCGGACAGCAATTGTCCCATATGATTTAGATATCACTGATATATTTACAAATTATACCAAGCGAAAAGATATTGCGTTGAATTATTTGGATAAAAATATTCCCCTGGCTTCACATCCTTTAGATTGGAATGAGAACTATACAGGATATAATCATCCTATTGGAGGAAATATACTTATTCAAAATTTTAGTCTTGGTAATAGTTTATATTCCTGGAAAGTTGTCTGTAGTGTAAAAAATGAACACTCAAATAGTATTGATTTAACCTTTATTTTTATTCATTTTTATAGTAACAGATCTGTATTGCTATCAACAAGAAATGCTATAATAGGGGATTTACAACCTGGTGAAACTGAAAATTTTTCCGTAAGATATGATGGTTCATTAAAAAATGACGTATCCTATATTTCATTTGAGATTATTACCGATCCATTTGAAAAAATGGGTCCAATAAATCAGTTAATTCCATAAATATCAATAACATACTAAATAAAATTCATATTAAAAAAGTGAGTGACAATGAAAAAGAAAGAAACAAAAAATATCGAGGATTTACAGTTTGTTGTTTATGGTGGAATTTGTGGAATGCTTGGCTTATTATCTCTAATTATCTTATTTTTTGCTGTATTGGAATGTAAACCTGCTATTCCTAATGCTGTTGGTAGAAGTCTAATTAGCTCAGCTCTTGGTGTTTTAACGATACATTTTGGCTATAGAGCAAGGGAGTTTGAACAGGGAAAAACAGTGATTTTATTAGGTTGTGCAGTGTTAATATTAGTAGGTATATTGTATGTTGTTGGGATTGTTCCCTGTGCAATGGCTTAAAAGGAAGTGATCTATTATGGTTATAATGTATTGGGAGGTGTTATGATATGTTATCAAAAATACCTATTAAACTTGGAGAAATAAAAAAAGAGGATTTTGATAAAGAAATATTGAGAGCAGGTATTATCGCTGAGCTTGACGCTATAAACTTATATGAGCAAATGGCAGCTTTAACAAAAAATGAGCATATAAAGGAGATTCTATTGGATATCGCAAAGGAAGAAAAGACTCATGTAGGAGAATTCCAAGCTCTTTTATTGAAATATGACAAAGAGCAATTCAAAGAATTAGAAGAAGGAAAAGAAGAAGTAGAAGAATTAATTGATAAGGGGGGGCTAACAAGTTATGGAGGCAATGCAAATGGAAAAAAAATTATATGAGTGGCCCAAGTTATCCTATGGGTACAAAGATTTAGAACCATATATTTCTGAAGAGCAGTTGAAGATACATCATCAAAAGCATCATCAATCTTATGTTAATGGTGCAAATGCAATACTTAAAAATTTAGATAAAGTTCGACAGCAGAATTCAGATATTGATCTAAAATCAACTTTGAAATCATTTTCGTTTAATATTGGTGGACATGTGTTGCATTCCTTATTCTGGCCGAATTTAGCTCCAGCTGGTAAAGGTGGGGGAAAACCTGTAGGAGTTATTGGTGATGTGTTAGAAAAAGAATTTGGAAGTTTTGAACGATTTAAAAAAGAATTCACGCAAGCTGCCTCTAGTGTAGAGGGTTCTGGTTGGGCTGCATTAGCATATTGTAGACAGACTAATAGACCGATTATTATGCAGATTGAAAAACATAATGTCAATGTTTATCCTATGTTTAGGATTTTATTGGTGCTTGATGTCTGGGAACATGCATATTATCTTGATTACAAGAATGATCGAGGAAAATATATCGATTCGTTCTGGAATATTGTTAATTGGGATGTTGTTAACCAGAGGATTGAAGAAATATTACGTTAGAATGAGGTAGTTTTATTATGAGTGATATTGTGGGAACTCAGCATGTGACACCAGTGGAGGATGGATGGATTGTTAGAGCATCTGGTCAAGAAGGTTCTTCAATAATATTTTCTAAAAGAAATGAGGCTATAAAGTATGCAAGAGGGATAGCAAAAAAACATAATGTATGTATGGTGATACATGATGAAATGGGGAAATTCGATGAGTTTGAGTGCAGTGCGGAAACAAGAGACAAACATGTTGTAGAAAGATCATCTGGTTGGGCAGTTATCTCAGAGGGGGAAAAAGAGGTTTCTGAGATTTTTAGGACAAAAGGTGCTGCGATGGCTCATGCTTATGATCTTGCGACAAAGCATAATGTATGTATGCTTGTTCATGGCAAAAACGGTAAATTTAAAAGTATGACATGACATGTCCACCTGATGGACAACCTGGTATTCTAGAGGTGTTTAGAATGAAATTAAGAATATGAATAATTATTTATTGGTGATATTATGGGTTTATTTGATAGATTTAAAAAAAAGGTCGAAGAAGAAATAGAAGAAAGAACATGCGATATTTGCGGAAATACTCTTAAAAGCTATAAAAACAGTAAACATAAGAACGTCTGCAAAGAGTGTTTTTCAAAAATCAATGAAGAT
>CAZXHI010000104.1:0-9338 GCA_964640555.1 uncultured Thermoplasmatales archaeon
TTCTCCGGATTAGGAGTAAAGCCCATAAGTTTGACATTCATTAATAACTCCCTTTTCACCGTATGTCCATTTACTTTTATTACATTTGAGGTGCACATGAGCCATTCTTGCATATAATTGTAATATAGCCTCAACAGAAACCATAAGCTTTTAAAAAGCAACAGAATTACCGTCAAACATAAATTAAAAATATTTGGAGGAGAAATGCAATGATAGCATTTATTGTTACAACCATCATATGTTTCATTACCTATCTACTTCTTACCACAGGCAGTGGAACAATAGGACTTTGGAGCATGGAAGAAATTCTATTTGGATTTATTCTTTCATTAATCGCTGGATTCGTCACAGGAAGAATTTTTGTGAAGGAAGATTTTAGAATGATAAATCCTGTTAGATGGCTAAAATTTATTGCATATGCCATTGGACCGTTTTTTATAGGTATGGCAAAGGCAAATATTGACGTCGCATACTGTGTAATAACAGGTAAAATAAATCCGGGCATTGTAAAAATATCCCCAGAACTTAAAACAGATCTTGGAATAACAATGCTTGCAAATTCCATAACACTTACTCCTGGAACATTAAGCGTGGATATTGATGAAGACAAAAATGATCTCTACATCCACTGGATAAATGTCAATGAAGAAGCATTGAAGGGAGAATCTGTTGACTGCAAATATGTCTGTGGAAATTTCGTTAAATGGGTCAGGAGGATTGCAGAATGATGGACTTTGAATACTTGGTTGTATTACTAGCACTACTGTTTTGTGTTATAATGGCCATGATTAGAGTGATCCGTGGACCAACCGCACCAGATCGAATTGTTGGCTTGGACACGATCAACACTATTGTAATTATTGGCATGGTCATTTTTGGTGCAGCATTCAATGAAGTTATCTATATTGATGTTGCCATAGTCTATGCTCTACTCTCTTTTATTTCCACATTATTTATAGCTAAGTACCTAGAAGGAGGGGACTTCTGATGTTAGAGATTTTAATTTACATTTTACTGGGAATTGGAATTTTTTTCAATGTCCTTGCCGGAGTTGGATTATTGCGTTTCCCTGATGTATACACAAGACTTCACGCCGGGACAAAATGTACGACGTTTGGTTCAATTTTCATCTGTGGGTCAGTAATAATTCTGGGGTTGAAAATGTGGTATCAAGGTAGTACAGATGGTTCCGTTTTAGCAATACACACAGTAGGAGCATTAGTAGCTATACTGCTTACCAATCCAACTGGTGCCCATGCTATTGCAAGAGCTGCGCATAAGAGTGGTGTCGAACCAGTCGGTGCTGTCGTAGATAGTTTGAGAAAAAAGTCAACTAAAAAAACTGTTAAGAGAAAAACGGAGGTAAAAGAATGATACTGGAAGCAATTCATATCATACTACCAATCCTAATCGTAGTAGCTGCTGCATTTGCTGTTTCAATGAAGGATTTGATCGCCGCGGCTATTGCTGTTGCTGCCATGAGTCTTTTGCTATCCCTTGAGTTTTATATTCTTCAGGCACCTGACGTTGCAATAGCAGAAGCGGGTGTGGGTGCCTGTCTTACTACTGCCATTCTTGTCATTGCAATAAAAGCTACAAAACGTATGGAGGAAGAAGCATGATCTCAAGAAGAGATATAGCAGCCGTATTGTCCTTTTCAATTGTTGCAATGTTCTTTATTTTTGGTGCCCTCATAATACATCCGTTTGGTACCCCAGATGAAACGGGCATGGACGATAACATAATTACTAATGCCCAGACAGAAACGGGAGCCAATAATGCAGTTACATCAGTAGTGTTTGATTATAGAGGTTTTGATACACTTGGCGAGGCCACGATTCTATTTACTGCTGTTGCGGCTGTTATAATGGTTTTTAGGAGGCTGAAGAAATGAGCGGCATGTCCAAGATAGTCAAAACCATTTCCGGCATTGCTTTCCCATTCATTACGATATATGGTTTATACGTCATTGCCCATGGACATCTTACACCTGGCGGTGGTTTCCAAGGAGGAGCCATAGTCGCATCTGGCTGTGCAATGGTACTAGTTTCTTATGGGTCTATATGGATAATGGATAGAGTGAAAGAAAAAAACCTATCAATTCTCGAAAGCCTTGGAGCCATCTGTTTTATTCTTCTTGCACTACTGGGACTCGGCTTTGGGACAGTGTTTTTTAATAATTTTTTAGTTGGTACAAATTCCCTATTTGGAGTGGTTCCAGCTGCTGGATCAGGTCTTGCAGATATCAACACCGGAGGCGTAATTCCACTGATGAATTTTGCCGTAGGACTTAAGGTAATCGCAGGTTTGTTTGGCATCGTTTTGGTCATGGCTTATGCAAGTAGAACAAAGGAGGAAAAGAAATGATTTTTAATATTCCTTTTATTGCAGTTGCTGCCTTGATTCTGATAGGGTTATATGCAGTTATTTTTAAGAGAAATCTGATTAAAATGGTCATTGGTATCACCCTTATTGAAAGCGGAGTTAACCTGTTTCTAATCACATTAGGTTATAGAGAAGGAAGTATTGCTCCAATTTATACAAGTTCACCTGGGGGAATTATGGCATTACCCGTCCCTCAAGCACTGACTCTTACCAGCATTGTTATAGGTGTCGCCGTCCTAGCACTGATGTTGTCTCTGGTAATTCACATCTATAGACATTATGGAACGTTGGATGTTAGAAAAATGGGGGGGCCGGAAGAATGAATGTAGCCGATCTCATTGACCTACTTTTACAGCATTCTCCAGCATTAATCGTTGCCGTTCCTTTACTAGGCGCGTTTATCACACCCTTGATTAGTCGGCTTAATGACAAAGTAAGAAATATTTTTGTTATACTAACTCTTGGTTTAACTGCTTCACTTGTATTTCTGCTCGCATCCGATGTTTTTACCGGAAACATTCATACCTACATTTTTGGTTCGCAAGATCTGGCACTTCCAGTTGTGAGAATTCTATTTGAAGTAGATGCAATGAGTGCTTTCATGGCCATAATAAGCGTAATACTGTCACTGGTTGCAGTAATCTATTCATGGTCTTTTATGAAGGAAAATACTGGACTTGATAAGTATTACACCCTGATTCTCTTGATGACTGCGGGAATGCTTGGTATGGAACTTACTGGAGACTTGTTTAATTTCTTTGTATTCCTTGAGATAACATCCATTTCTTCAGCTGCACTAGTAGCATTTTGGACTAACAAGGCAAAATCAGTTGAGGCAGGATTCAAATATATAGTGATAAGTACCATAGGTGCACTATTTATCCTATTTTCAGTAGCAATGTTCTATGGGCAATATAACGCCCTTAACATGGCAATGATTGCAAGTGCAATACAATATACATTCCTGGATAAAATCGCACTTGTTTTATTGATTGCTGCACTTGCTATGAAAGCCGGTGTAGTACCCATGCATATGTGGCTCCCAGATGCTTATGGAAAAGCACCTTCATCAGTAACCCTCATACTTGTAGGTACAACTCAGGCAAGCCTATATGGTGTTTTTAGGGTGTGCTTCACAATCTACGGTGGAGCTATAAATCTAAGCTCCATATCTATTGGCTGGATCTTGGTAATACTGGGAATCATCACAATGTTACTTGGAGTTGCCATGGCAATAATACAAACTGATTTCAAACGACTTATAGCCTTTGGCGCAGTAGCAGAAATAGGTTACATGCTCCTTGGTATAGGTACCGGGCTTGTCGTCATGCTAAACCCTGAAATGACGGCTACCGGACTAGCTGCAATGAAGGGAGGTATTTTCCACATAATGAACGATGCATTGGATGTTGGACTACTGTTCCTCGTCGCAGGAGCAATATATTATGCGACTAAAGAAACCTCCCTAAATAAGCTGGGTGGATTGGCAAGGAATATGAAATATACTACCGTATTTTTCATAATAGGACTTCTTGCCGTATCTGGCATGCCCCCCATGAATGGATTTGCATCCAAACTACTCATTTACGAATCAACATACCAACTTAATCCAATACTATCAATAATCGCTATTCTGTCAAGCATAATGCTCCTAGCAGTATTTGTAAAAGTATTTCACTCCGCATTCTTAGGCCCGGCGTTGCCAAAGTTTGAAAATGTAAAGGAAGTACCAAAAAGTATGCTAATTGCTATGGGAGCCATTGCGACCATCATAATAATCTTTGGTCTTTTCCCTGAACTTATAATAAATAACATCGTAGAGCCTGCGGCCAATGCCCTTGTTAACTATGGCGGTTATGTAAGAGAAGTAATTCCCTCATTTACAGGAGGTGTCTGATTATGTTCGCACTAGAACCATTATTAGAAACATTCCAAACAGGAAGTGGTTTTTGGAATCCGATTATATGGGTTGTTGCAATAATAGTTGCATTTCTCATAGCGGTCATACTCAGAGGTTTCGGTAACAAAGAATACAAGAAAAAAACTGGACAGACCCAATCGTTCCTATCTGGAAATCCAGAATATGAAAAAGAACAAATGCACATAAAAAGCAGTAACATCTACTGGGGTTTCACAGAATCGCTGAAATGGGTTTTCGACTCGCTAAAGAAAATGCATACTGGAAACGTTAGCGACTATGCCTTATGGTTTGTCATAGTAATGGCAATTCTTTTCATAGTTTTGATTATGGGCGAAAACCTTGTGGGGGCGATATAAATGGATTTTATACAGATATCCCAGACAGCAATAATGGTAATAATTGGTACAATCGCACTTGCCTTATTTGGCATCTTCTTTGGATTGGTATACAAAGGTATTGATCGGAAACTAGCTGCTCATATGCAGGGCAGAATAGGACCACCAGTACGACAACCTTTCAGAGATGTTGTAAAATTATTTACAAAGGAAAACATCGTTCCTGAAAATGCCATTCCTTGGATTTTTAACCTAGCTCCGCTAGTGGGACTTGTTGCAACGATATCAATACTACTCTATTTACCACTAGGTGGATTTCAACCTCTGTTTCCTGGAAAGGGCGATCTTATTTTAATTCTGTATCTACTAATCATTCCGTCTCTAGCGATGGTAATAGGTGGTTTTTCATCTGGCTCACCTTATGCAACGGTTGGTGCCCAGAGAGAAATGGCAACAATGATCGCCTATGAATTCCCACTAGCAATCATAATAATAACCATTGCGTGGAGGTTAAGTATGCAAGGTGTCACCAATGTATTTGCATTATCATCCATTGCAGCAACACCCGTATGGAATATAGCAGGCCCTCTGGGATTTATCGGTTTTATAATACTACTCCTTGTACTTGTAATCATCACTCCTGCTGAACTTTCCAAGATACCTTTTGATTCACCAGAGGCAGAGACGGAAATAGCAGGTGGACTGCTCACCGAATACTCTGGGAGAAATCTTGCCATGTTCTATTTAACCGATGGTGTAAAAACAGTAGTTATGGCATCGCTAATAGTTGCCCTGTTCTTCCCATACAACCTTTCACCACTGTTCGGTTTAGAAAGTTATCCTGCATTTGCCATCGACATTGCATTCTATCTAGCGAAAGTATTTCTTGTGATCTTGTTATCTGTCACGTTAATACGAGTTGCAATCGCGCGTCTTAAAATAGATCAGATTGTCTACACCTACTGGGTACCGCTAACCCTGCTCAGTCTTGTTGGATTGATATGTATAATGTGGGATCAGACAATAATGGCAAATTTTGGCTTGCAACCAGTATTTGAAATGCTAGGGATAGTATAGGGAAATCTCAACTACCTCAGCGTTTTATACCTAGCATCATAACAATCTTAAAGTAGTTCATTATTCAATAGAAACAGGTCAAAAGATGGAGAGGGAAAAACACCAAGAGGGCACTATTGCATCACTTTTCATTATCATTCCAACAGCATTCATAATAATTGGACTATTGTTTTTTCCATTCCCGATAAATGAAGAAATAAAAGCATTATTACCCATACCCCTCTTTGCTGGTTTAATTTTTCTTGGACTGGGTTCTCTTCTAAAAAAAGAAGGAATGACAAACAAACTAAAAATAGCAGGATGGGGAGTTTTTGCATTTTACTGGTCAACACAACCAAACACTCTGTATTTTGGAGAGGGAGAGGATTTTGTCAACGCATTTCTCTGTATTGCCGGAGTTTATGTCCTTTTTTATCTTGCTTATCACGAATGGCTATCAATGAGACGGAAAGAAAGCATCGGATGTTTGAATTGGATAGCTGGTGCATCGGCTATTGCCGGATTTATTTATTTTATTATAGAACTTACCCCTTTGGCATCATGGCTTATTGAAACAGTCACAGTTCAAAGTGGCTGGCTTCTAAATATATTCATAGGTAATGTAAGTGTTCAAGGAACGGGCATCTATTATGAAGGTTCACGTACCGTCAATATAATATTTGCCTGTACTGCTGTGCAATCCATGGTTATTTTCATTGGTATGATACTTCCCTTATCAAAGGTTACTTTAAAGAGGAAGATGTATGGTCTATTCATTACAGTAGTTCCAATATATTTTCTAAATCTCATAAGAAATGCCCTTATCGTCTATCTAGTGAAAGATGATCCGGACCTTTTTTTTATGGCACACAATATAATAGGAAAAGGTGGAAGCCTACTTGCATTAGTAATACTGTTATTCATTGTTATCAAGATTGTACCAGAGGTTTTTGACGAGATAATAGATTTAACGGATCTTCCTAAGAGAAATGGACCTTTGGAACGCTTTATTAAAAAAACTGTTTGGAGAAAAAAGTAACATGAAGATCGCACGGGGTTCTATATCATGGATTTTAACTACTTTTATTCTGGGCTGCTTTTTTTTGATTTTATCCGTTAGTCTAACAGCAAATATCCGTAGTACTTTATTGTTTGTCTCATCTTTCTTACTTTTATTAACAGGTTTTTTCCTTCTTTTCTTCAGAGATCCTGAAAGGAATATTGGAAAAGGAATCGTTGCTAGTGCAGATGGCAAAATAAGAGAAATCAGCAGTATTGAAGACGAGGATATTGGAGAATGTATGAATATATCTACATTTATGAACGTATATAACGTCCATGTCAACCGTATGCCACTGGATGGGACCATAAAAAATATTGTTCATCTACCCGGTGCTCATCTTCCGGCATTCAAAAAGGAATCAGAAAGAAATGAACGAGTAATAGTGACAATCGATACAGAGATTGGAATAGTAAAGGTTATACAAATTGCAGGAACTCTGGCACGCCGTATCGTACCATATGTCAAGAAGGGAGATAAGCTAAAAAAGGGAGAAAAAATTGGGATAATACGACTTGGTTCCCGCGTAGATATCTATATACCTTCTAAGAAAATAAAGACCGTGCATGTCAAAATAGGGGACATGATCAAGGCAGGAGTGGACACAATTGCAGAAATCAATGATTAAACTGTTATCGCTTGCTGACATCGTCAGTTTAACTAATGCAGGTTTTGGTTTTCTAGCTATAATTATGGCGTCTTTAGGTGAGATGTGGTTTTCTTTTTCATTTATTCTTATAGCATTATTGGCAGATGGTTTAGATGGAATAGTAGCCAGAAAAACTGGGCATAGTAAACTTGGAGATTATATGGAAGCAATGGCCGACATGATTTCACTTGGTATCGCTCCTTCGGTTTTTGTTTACGCCATATACCATGATGCAGTTTCGTGGTGTATTTATTACCACAGTTACCTCTTCATTACCCTTATCGTGTTTTTTTCGTTAAGTATCATACGATTGGCCTCTTTTCACATAATGAAAGATAATAAATTCTTTGTTGGCCTGCCTGCTTCGATGAGTGCCATAATAATAATTACACTGGCATTTTTTGAGATTGAATTCGCATACATCTTGCCAGTCATCATTATCATCTCACTTGCAATGATCTCAAATGTACATTTTCCAAAACCAGGGTTTAAAATTGATGCCATAGCAGCCATATTAATTATTTTGACTTTGATTTTTGGAAAATATTATTACGGAACACCACTCTACTTGATTTTAGGGGGAAATTATTATGGAATTGCTCCTCTGCTCCTCATTACGGCGCTTGTAACATACACTATACTTGGACCTTTCTATCTGTTGAAAAGTAAATAATGTATAAAAATATGGTCGCATTTCATGCTGTAATTTTAAAGGAAAAACAATAACAACATTTCTAAACAAAAAACGCATTACATATTACCTATATGGATGATATACCAAAGATCGGCATCACGGGTATGCCCAATGTCGGAAAAACGCAAACGCTAGTAAAGGTCATGGAGTTCCTTCAAGGCAGCGGGTATACAGTAGAAGGAATGGTAACAGAGCCAATCTTAGAAAAGGAAAAACGCGTTGGTTTTTACATTAGGGACTGGCAGACTGATGAAAAGGAGGTTTTTGCCCATGTTGATTTTGACTCTAAAGATAAAGTTGGAGACTATGGTGTAGATTTAAGTATCCTGGAAAAGATTGGTGTGTCTGCCATAGAAAAAGCAATTGCCGACGATGATGTCGATATCATTATAATCGATGAAATCGGAAAAATGGAAATGCTCTCGGAGCGTTTTTGTGAAGTGGTTATCGAAGCGTTGGATTCTGATAAACCCATAATGGTTACCCTACATAAAAAATCAAGAACACCTCTTTTGCAGGATGTTAGAAGACGTGACGATATAAGGATTCTGGAGGTCACTCCAGTTAATAGAAATCTACTTCCCTACAAACTTGAAAAGATAATGAAAGAGAAACTACCACCCTTGTTTTGATTATGAGCGATATCCAAAACGTTGAATGTATAACTGAAGGGAAAACCGAAATTCTCGTTTTTAAAGATAATCTCACCAAAAAAGGACCTGGTTCAAAAAATAAAGTGCCTTTTTATAATCCCACTATGGAACTAAACAGAGATTTGTCCATCCTGGTAAATCAGTGGCTTGTGAATAACAATGAGAAATCCATGCATATCTTGGATGGTCTTGCAGCATCTGGAATACGTGGGATTAGACTGGCAAATGAACTTAAGGGAGATTTTGATGTTACTATTAATGACTGGTCCGAAGATGCCTATGCTTTGATCAAAAAGAACTTGGAACGGTGTGGACTAAAGAATGTAGTTGCATCAAATAGAAATCTAAATACTTTACTTTCTGAAGAAAGATTTCACTATATAGATGTTGACCCATTTGGTTCTCCGGTCTATTTTATCGACTCAGCCATAAGAGGCATCTATAACAATGGGATTATAGCATGTACTGCTACTGATACTGCAACACTATGTGGCGTTTACCCAAAGGTCTGTTTAAGAAGATACGGTGTTCGATCGTTTCATTCTCCCATTATGCATGAAATTGGGCTGAGAATACTTCTTGGTT
>CAZXHI010000105.1:0-11727 GCA_964640555.1 uncultured Thermoplasmatales archaeon
TAGTACTTCGGAAGTTGAAAGTCAATTGCTTGAATATCAAGAAAAGTATGCAGATTTATATTTGATTGCATACTGTAATTATCTTAAAGATAAGGGATTTAGACCAATATTAGTAACAGAAGAAACTTTCACGGATGATAAAAAGATAGTATATAAAATTCCAACTATTTGTCGAAATGAAAATATAAGATTTGAAAAAATTTTTCAAATTTTGTTTAATTTTTATAAAGACAAATTAAAATTTAAACTTGAAATAACATAATGAAAAAATATATTTTTAATTAATATAGAAGTTATTACTAGTTGACTTTAATTTACAATAATTGAATTATTGTTCATTTCGATTTTTTGGTAAAAACTATTATTTGTGCAAAGTCCTAATTTTTACACCTTTTTATTACGTCATCCAAATGATAGATTTTTGTTAATAGTGGACATGACAGAAGTTAAGATTTTGATAGGTAAACCAGAAGGGATACTTACAAGAAATACCGCTTCATAGTCACCAGAAGAAGGATATTTAAGAGGATGAACAAGACCCCGAGAAGTGTTAAACATTCGAGCATTGAAGAACCAAGTTAGAGATTGAGTTAATTTATTTTTTTTATTGGTATCAGTATAGGTTTTTGTTACATATTTCATAACGTAATCTACAGGATTGCGTACTTTTTTACCGAAGGAATCGCGGTTTATCCAGATGTGACCATTTTTCCAGATATCACGAAGTTTACGCCAATCCATTAAACGAGATACACCAAAGAAACAGATATGAATATGAGGTAGACCTAGACCTATGTAGTTGTTTTCTTTACGCCCTGACATTGCTTCAATTGTTGCAACATATTTCAAAGGTGGCTTTCCTGCAAGACTGTTAAGTTTTCGTAGATTTGTCATAAAGCGGTTAAATTCTGAATTTACCCCCATCATTGCTTCCCACATTTTGATAATATCATAATTGTATTTTTTTGGGTCAACGGTTAAAGTAAGGAGAACAGAAGATTGATTTCTATAGTTACAAGCTAAAAATTTAGCCCTTGTTACAATTCTATCTATATACTCACCATCGTAACGAGTGAGCATATCCTTAGTGTATAAACTCCCATCGTTCTTATTTTGAAGTATAAGTTTAGTGTCACACAAATGTTTTTCCTTCATATAATAATCAAATTGTTGGAGAACTTCAGGAATGAAATAGTGATGATTTGCATAAGGAACATAATAAAAAGGTTCGTGACCCGCACAGCCATCTTTTAAATTTGCGACATAATTGTCATAACATTGTATGATTGAATCTTTACGTAGTTGTTTTTTATTAAAAAGAGGTTTTTCTTTACTATCTTGATTTCTTAAATCGAGAATGGTTACTCCCGTTGGAAGATTTCCGTTTGAATTAGTCTTATAAAAACTATGTCGAGTAAACCCAGAACAAACATTTAAACTTCCAAAATTCAAATCGTTCATTTGGATATTCTATCTTAAAAATTGTTTATATGAACTAAAAAATTAAAATAAAAAAATCAAAAATCACTAAACTTAAATATGTTCATAAGATACCCAGATATGATGAAAATCAAACACTTTTACGAAAGACAGAAAAAAGGAGGTTTTTCGTAAAAGCTAACTGAGTTGAAATACATATAAAACTTGGTCAGATTTTGGGATTAGTGGATTTTATGAAGAACATCGAGAGATTATACTCGGACAGAGCAGGAAAAATGAGGAAGTCGGTAATACGTGAATTACTTAAAGTTGCCCAAGATCCCGAAATTATTTCATTTGCCGGGGGTCTTCCAAATCCAAATTCATTTCCTATAAAAGATTTGCAGGGAGTTATACAAACCGTAATGGAGAAGCATGGTAAAACTGCCCTACAATATGGAACCACTCAGGGTTTGCTGGAGCTTAGAGAATCTATTGCAGAGCGAGCATATAAAGATGGAATAAAAGACATTACTGCCGACAATGTGATAATTACCAGTGGATCACAGCAGGCTTTAGACTCAGTTGGTAAATTATTTCTTAACCCTGGTGACACTGCACTTGTTGGATCACCGACCTATTTAGGCGGAATAAATGCTTTTAGAAGTTATGAGGGTAGCTTGACAGGTATTCCACTAGATAAGGATGGAATGAGAATAGACCTCTTGGAAGAGACGATAAAAAATTTGATGAAGGATGATGTCCTCCCAAAGTTCATCTATGTAGTACCAACCTTTCAAAATCCTGCGGGAGTTATCATGCCAGAATCGCGCAGAAAACAACTTGTCGACATAGCAAGTGAATACGATTTAATTATTATTGAGGATGACCCATATGAAAAGCTTAATTACGATGCGGATCATGTAAAACCCATCAAAGCTTTTGACGATGAAGGTCATGTTATTTTTATGTCTACTTTTTCAAAGATTCTTTCTCCAGGATTTCGTCTTGCGTGGACCATTGCATCCGATGAACTAACTAGAAAAATAGAGATTTGTAAACAGGCATTAGATCTTTGTACAAATACATTTACTCAGTTTATTGCCAGTGAATTCATGAGACGTGGATCCATGGATCTACATATAATGAAGATAAATGAAATGTATAAACCAAAACGAGATATCATGATGGACGCTATGAAAAAGTATTTCCCTGAAGGGTATGTTTGCAATAAACCCAAGGGCGGAATGTTTGCTTGGGTTACTCTGCCTGAGGGAATAGATACTGAAATTATGTTCTTGGATGCTATAAAAAATAAGGTGGCATATGTTCATGGTAAGGCTTTTCATGTTGATGGTGGCGGTGGCCGGTCAATGAGGCTCAACTTTTCATATCCCTCCAATGATCAAATCGTGGAAGGTATGAAACGACTTGCAAGTGTGATAGAGAGAAAACTTGAAACTTTGACGGTTTAGTAATTCGTATGCATCTGAGTAAAAAAATCATATGTTATGCGATTTTAACAATAGTTTGTCTTAGCTCTCTCTCAGGATGCATTTTAGAAGATTTATTATTTGGTACAAGCTTTTCGTTAATCTCCTGGGATGTATGCGATGATGAAGGATTTCCATGTTTATCTCTTGTTTTTTCCAGTACTGGAACTATAACGATTAAAATTTTTGGACCTACTGGTAGCCTACTTGACTCAGATTTGCTTTTTTATGGGAGTAATAGTACCCTTCTTCACTTGGCCCCGTACAGAGAAACTGTCACGTCCGGTCAATACAGGTTAAGAACATATGACAAAAACAATAATGAGATATTTGAAAAAACGTTTTCTTTTAACGGCCCAGAATTGTCTATTTCCTCTTGTACACATAAATTGTGGAAACAGGAGTCATGGAAAGACGATTACTCGCTGTTAGTCATGAAGGCATACAACAAAGGGGATACACCTGCATATCCGTGCAATACAGAGACGAATGTTGATTCTAAAAGTTATTTTGGTCTTGTATTGCCTAGTGTAATTCTACCGGGTGAGAGCAAAGATGTTGATTGCTTTACTTATAATGAAGATATTTCTGAGGGGACGACTTTTACTATATTTCTAGAAGATTCCATTGGGGGCGCAATAGGTAATGGTTCTTTTTCTGTTGTTATAGAGGATGATGTACCAACAAAGGAATTCAAATGGAAATATGGTGGACTCAACCGTCGACTGAGTGTCCCATATCCTGAGTTTTTATATTCATACTATAGCAGTATTGATCGGGCTCGCCTTGAGGATTACAGCGTTTATGTCTTTGATTTATATGATGATGATTACATCGATTTGCTAATTGATCGTTTAATGTATGGTTCCAACATAGAAGATGATGTTGATAAGATAAATTTTGCCTCATCTTTTGTTCAAAACCTTGAATATAAAAAAGATAGCGAAGCAAATGGATCTTTTGAGTATCCTCGTTATCCAGTTGAGACAATATTTAATGGAGATGGTGGAGGAGATTGCGAAGACATGGCTATTCTAACTGCAGGTATACTAGACAGAATGGGCTATGATGTTGCGCTGTTTAGATTAACTGAGCATATGGCTGTTGGAGTAAGTCTGGATGAAAATATTTCGAGTTATGAACATTATATCGATAATTACTATTTTTTGGAGACAACGACAAGTCACAAACTTGGTTTTATACCTAATGAGTATAAGTCAAAATCCAATCTAACAGTCTATCCTATTTCGTCTCGACCTTTACTTATTCACAAATGGAAGAATAGTAGTATAACAATATTTAAAGAGACAGAGCTAGGTGATTTTGTAAAGGCATCCTTAATTGTAGAAAATCTTGGTAGTGGTATAGCCGAAAACGTTCTAGTTACCGCAGGTTTTTATACACAAAATAACCTGGAATTTAATGTCGAGACCGAAATTATCCTCTCTTTAAAACCAGGGGCAAAAGAAAAAATAACTCTAATGGTAGATATTCCACAAGATGCAACAACATGGTTCAAAACTAGGGTTTATTTGGAAGATGAGATTGTAAATGAAAAAGAATCGGCATCCTCTTTTCCATAGTTATTTATAGAGAAATCATAGGAAAGATTAAAAAATATGCAAACTGAACTCTTAGAAATAGATGGAATCAAATACTTGGTGAAAATTCATTATGAAAACAGGAGTAACTCTCGTGTATCTATTAGAGGAACAGCAATAAACATACGGATACCTTCTTTTCTGAGTAGCACAAAAAAGAATGAACAACTAGAAAAAATGAAAACTTGGGCTAAAAACAAAATAATGAAAAATCCAGAGAAATTCAGGCCAAAACCTAAAAAAGAATACAAAAATGGAGACGTACTAAAAATTGGTGATGATGAGTTCACTCTTAGAATTGAATTTAAAAGCAAGAGGGGTAGTTCTGCTAGACCTATAGGCAATACGATTAAACTTTCCATATCGGACAATCTTTCAAAGGAGGAGCAGAGTAATCATATCTCTTCGCTTATAAGTAGATGTATTGCTTATAAAAGACTGCCGAAACTACAAGAGAAAATTCATGAATTAAACGAGAGGCATTTTAACCAGAGAATAAATAAGATATTTTTTAAACATAACAAATCAAACTGGGGAAGCTGTTCCAATGCCAGAAATATAAATGTTTCAACAAGGCTGTTGTTTGCCCCAGATGAAGTTTTAGAATATGTCTGTATTCATGAACTTGCACACCTTATTGAACAGAATCATTCTGATAGATTCTGGACACTGGTTGAAACAGCGATGCCTGACTACATGGAAAAAGAAAAATGGCTTAAGGAAAATAGAGATTTGTGCAGGTTTTAGAAGATGGAACTACAAGATCAGATTGATAATAGTCCCAAATGTAAAAGAGTATGTCCTCTGACTGGAGCATATCTGTTTCTATCTTTTTGCAAGTGAACCACATAGGATTGCTCAAATTAACTTTTTTTCGTCAACATTTTTCTAAAATATTTCCAATGCCAAAATATGTGGAATATAGAAATGAAAGTCATTGCAATTCCGAATTCAACATGAAAAAATAATGCATCAGAATAAGAGGGAATCTCTATACCAAAACTTACTTTTAAAACTAAGAGAATCCCAAGCATACCTGAAACTAGAAATGTGATCAGAAGGAGGAGGTTCCATATTTTTCTGTGCTGAACCGCTTTGATTTTTTTCTTTTTGGAAAGTATTAAGCTAATAAGGTAAAGAGCTACAATTGATAATGCAATAGGAATGGAAAAATAATCTATTCCTCCTCCTTTGGATTCTATTTGGATCGATGAGTTGCCACCTTCTATCCCCTCATTTTGTTCAACTCTATCTTCAGGAGCGGGTTGTGACAGATCGCAGATTCCATCATTATCTGTGTCTATATATCTTCCACAATTTCCAGGATACGTGTCATTTATTTCTCCAAAGGGGCAATTATCCCATGCTACTACTGTAGATATATTTGGTATTGTCAAGATTAAAAAGAGACCTGAAGTGATTAATATACGTACCCATTTATTCGAGATTGTTTTTTTGTTATTTTTCATTGTATCCCCCAACTATTAATTAATCGTTCATTATTTTTTATATGATGATCATCTCATTATATAACACTTGTGCAAAAAATATGCACAACCATTACATAAATAGAGAAATAACGGTTAACGATTATGATCCTTGTTGAACATTTATTGTCCTCATTGCTGATTGATATAATTTTAAAACAAAGAAGAAAAAAGGATGGAGGAGAAAAATCTCATTTATCACGCTATAATGATAAATGGACCTATTACTAAACCATTTAATGTCCTTGTAACTTCATCTGCATTTGATGCCGATGTAGTAATAGTTATTTCGACTTGCCCAAACCCAATTATATATCCTTCTTCCAATGTGCTTTCCGTTTTTATGGCACCAGGATCAAGCGTTGTACCACATTGACTACATCCACTACACTCATGATATATATCGATTTTACCTAGGATGCCACCCTCCACTGAAATAGTAATAGTGATGTCTTCTGCAACTGTATCACCAACATTTGTAACAGCAACGACCACTGCCCCTATATGTCCTGCAACCCCCTCTATTTCAAGTTCAGTTTCTGCCGTTTCTTCACCTATACATATGGGTCCAAATGCCATTAATACTTAGACCCGCAATTAATCCAAAAATTCTGTGTTTTAATCTGTTTTTCTTCATTTTTTATTTACCCCTATTTATTAACAATTGTTAACTATTTATATTTTTCTTATAAAAATTATATATTTTTTTATAAATTCAAACATTTATAACAATATTTTATCTCTAGCTACATGATATACTTCAACCATATGGTGAGGACGATATGACATTTTTGCTTTTCTTAATCCAGGTAAGCCCATATCAGGTTCCCTATTTACGAATTTAAATCCTTTTTGAATTAGTTTCGCTGTCTCTGCATTTATAGCTTTATACACTCCATCGTAATCAGGTGCTCCTTTTTCATAATGTACCACGACTGTATCAGGATTCATTTGTTCATATACGGAAATAGCCTCTATTTTCCCGTCTATACGTATTGCGATGCCCGACAGTTCTAGCTCGAAGAAATTAGCCATAGAGAACATTATAGCTTTTTTTTCATTTTCAAGAAGTGGGTCAGATTCACAATCCTTCCATAGACACCAGCGTTTAAGGAAAGTTCTTACTTCGTCCATGTTCACTTCTGCAATTTTCTCAGTCGTGTATGCATAGTTCCGCTTGAACTTGTTAAGGCGATTACGGATCTTTCTATATGATGTACCAGATAATTCTGCAAGGTCAGATGCAAGATAAACATAATCGAAATAATCCCTATGGGGAGTAAATTCTAGTTTTGGATACTCTTTTGAAAGCCAATCTTTAGTTTGAGTATCGATAACTCCCAGTGGATAATCACTCTTTTCTCCTTTTGCAAGTTTAAGTACTTGTTGAAAAATATCCCTATCATATTTACCAATAGGTGGTCGGAATCTCAATACATTTCCAAGCTTAGTCATTATAATCAAATTATCCCTTAAAAATGCATAATGGTATTTGGCGTACTCCATCCAGCTTATGATCGTTGTAAAAACATTGTCACTATGCACAGGCGGATATCTTTCATAATGGGTGTCAAATAAGTGTTTATCTCCTATTGTGACAGGTTTAAAATCATCAATTGAGAGCATTTTTATCCTCGATTTGATATATCATTGGTATATGATTACTCATAGTTTTGAAACCTAGAGATGAATAAAAACCATCCTGTCCAGGTTCTGAAATAAGTCCTATCCATGTCATCCCTTTGGATAAGCAACGATCTAAAAGAGCATTTACGAGTTGCTTACCAATACCTTGTCCGCGATATTCTGGCAAAACAACTAGATCCTGTATATATGCATCAGATGCCCCATCAGCTATTATGCGCCCCATCCCAATGGCCTTACCTGAAGAAGGGTTAACAGCAACAGCAAAAGCAAAACTACCTGTTATCAATTGTTTTATTGCAGAAGGGTCATAGGATTCCTTCCACCAACCTGCCGACTTGTATAGTACGATTATATCTTCTTTTGACCAATTATCTACGAATTTGATGTCTGTATCTTGATTCGTCATAGTTTCACCGTTTCTGTAAAAAAATTCAGATTCATTATTGGTCGTTAATATAATAGTGTTTTGAAAGATTTGCTTTGTGCAATAGTATTGATTTTGCTTTGAAAAAGATCCATTAATAACCATATAATAATATATTGATTACAATACCTAGGAGGTTCTTCAAATACATCATAATATCTTGTTGATATTCTATTTTAACCTGCACGAAAGTCATCACAGGCATCTTCGTCTTCCATGGGTCTTGCATGTTCTGCATGTGCTGGCTGAGTACATATATCAAGTGGCAATTTTTTCATAGGTTTACCACAACAATCTGGTACTTTCCCATCTGATACTTTAATTTTTTTCCCACAATTTTCACATTCGTACGTTTCCTCTTCCATTAATTTCACCTCTTTTAGATAATCTATCCGTATTTATTCATATAAACAAATTTTTTTAGGGGCATTCTTTCTGGTCTCCTCTGTTCAGCCTCAATTTGGCTATTCGAAAGAATCGGACTAATTTTTTCTGAGTGTTTACCAACAATTATCAAGGCAATAACGTTCATAGTATCAGGAATACCAAGAATTTCTCTTACCTTCCTTGGACTGTATCCTGCTATCGGATGAGCCACTAAACCTAGCTCTGTAACTCTTAAAATAATAAATGCGGTTGCCATACCAGTGTCAAATAGATAATATTGTCTATCATGAATGACACAATCATCCTGTGTTTTGCTGAAAACAGTTATAATCATAGATGCAGTTTTTGCCCATTCATTGCCAGAAGATAAAGCTAGATGCATCTCTTTTAATTTCTTTGGATCATAGACAAAAATATATCTCCATGGTTGATTATTAAAACACGAGGCAGACAACTTTGCACACTCGGCAAGATCTCTGACCAAATCCTTAGTTATCTCCACAGGCTTTAAAGAACGATAAGCTCTTCTCTTACTAATTGCCTCCTTTACATTCATGATTCATCATCTTTTACTAAGCATATCCTGTAATACCTGGATCAATCCAGGTAGTGTTTTTTATGCATTCAGGGCTCTGTTGAAGTACATCCTCAATATACTTTTTTAATAAAGTTGGATAGATCGCACCAACAAGTTCTTGAACAGGATATCCATCACAAAAAAACTTGAAGGTAGGTGTACCCATAATTCCATATTTTCCAACAACGGAAGGATTTTCCAATACGTTGATTTTGGCAAACACAACTTTATCTTTAAATTTCTTTGAATATAGCTCAAAATGTGGCTCCATCTGCTGACAGTGAGGACACGACGGGCTATAAAACATTACTATAACAGGTTTATCCTTTTTTCCAATAGTTTCTCCCCAAGTCATATCTTTAAGTTCGACAATATAATCAAAACTCATGTTAATTCCCAGTTTGTGTATAAGAATCAATTAGGTCGGATTTATGTTTTACCTTTATAATGAATTCCTATTATTTTTTAAATTTTAACAGTATTTCTTTGGTTCAATATATTAATTATTTTGGTAGTGTCTGTTAATGGAGATTGACAAGTATAATTACGGCAAATATAGACAGTTACTTTTCCATTGGGGCTTTTTTGATGTTTGGTGTACTTAGCCATACGAACAATATCAGGTGTTTCCTGTTCAGTAGGGCGAAGAATAATAACCTTATTAGGTATGAACAATCTATTAATTGCTTTTATCATCTCTTTTGTTTCGACTGCCTGAGAATTTCCTGCAATTACGATCTCATAAGAAGGTCCGACTTCAAAATCCAATGCACTCATTAATTGGCCATATGCCGATGGTGATTGTTGGATGTTCTTTGAAAAAGTGCTCCCAATCATAACAGCTTTTTCTTCAAATTCAGGATTTGCAGTTATACGACCTAAACGAAGTAGATTCAACATTGCAACAGAGTTTCCACTTGGGATAGCTCCATCATAGATTTCTTTCTTCCTAATTAAAAGTTTTTCACCATCATCTGGAGTGAAATAAAATGCACCATTCTCATCATCCCAAAAATGATCTAGTAAATATCCATTCAATTCTAAAGCAGTTTTAAGATATTTTGTATTAAAGGTGGTTTCATACATTTCTATCAATCCAAAAATAAGAAATACATAATCATCCACATTTGCTAGCACAGCTGCTTGACCATCACGATAACGATGAAAAAGTCCGCCATCTGATCTACGCATACTCTCTAAAATAAAATCTACCGAGCGGCGAGCGGCTTCAACATATCTGGATTCATCAAAGATTTGTGCCCCTTTTGCAAATGCTGCAATCATTAGTCCATTCCAATCTGCCAAAATTTTATCGTCCTTATATGGATGTATTCTTTTAATACGATATGAAAATAATTTATTCAGTGCTACTTTCAAACTATTTTTGATATCTTTTTCTGACATGTCCAGACAATCGACAAGTTCTTCAATTGAAGATGTTTGATGAAAGATGTTCATAGCGGTTTTTGTTCTCGTTGTCCCCTCAGTAAAATTCCCATCTTTTTTGATGTTGAATAATCTTACAAGTATCTCTGTTTCTTCTGATGCAAGCAATTTATTAATTTCTTCATAGTTCCAGAGGTAAAATTTTCCTTCCTCACCTTCGCTATCAGCATCCTCTGCAGAGTAGAATCCGCCTTCCGTCGAGACCATGTCTCTTAAAACGTATTCAAATATTTCTTGTGCTGTTTCCCCATAATTCTTGTGCCGTGTTGCCTGATATGCCTCACAGTATACCATTGCAAGTAAAGCTTGATCATAAAGCATCTTTTCAAAGTGTGGAACCATCCACTTAGCATCAGTAGAGTAACGATGAAAGCCGAAGCCAACATGATCATAAATGCCGCTCTTTCTCATTTCAGTGAGACTTTTTTCTACCATCTCCAAGGCTTGCTTATTATCAGTACGTTTCCAGTATCTCAATAAAAAAAGAAGGTTCTGGGGAGTGGGGAATTTTGGAGCAGAACCAAAACCACCATGAATCATATCAAAATTCAGTAAAAGTTGATCATAGGTTTTTTTCAATATATCTTTGTTTAATTTTTCTCCAGATTTATAATGTGAAATTTGCGTTAAACTTGCAGTAATTTCTTTTGCTGAATACAGCAGATCATTTCGCCGCGTTATCCATATATCCCTTACATGTGGAATGAGGTCAAGCATCCCAGTTTGTCCGAATCGATTATGCTTTGGTATATATGTTGCAGCAAAAAACGGTTTTTTGTCTGGTGTCATAAAAATAGTTAGGGGCCATCCCCCTCCACCAGTCATTATTTGACAGATTGTCATGTAAATGTTATCTAGGTCAGGTCTTTCCTCCCTATCTACTTTTATGCAAACAAAGGTGTCATTCATCAGATTTGCTACTTCAGAATCCTCAAATGATTCGTGAGCCATAACATGACACCAATGGCATGTTGAATATCCAATTGAAAGAAAAATTGGCTTGTTTTCATTTCTTGCTTTTTCAAATGCATCAGAACACCAAGGATACCATTCCACCAGATTATGAGCATGTTGTAATAAATAAGGACTTTTTTCAGATATGAGGTGATTAGTATGTTTTAATTTTTTCAAAATTTACTCCTCTTTATTTAAGTAACCAACCACCCTCATGTAAGCGGTGCTTTCTTTAATGCCATCAACATTAATGATCTCATTTATCTCATTATCAAATAATGCGGTAATTTGA
>CAZXHI010000106.1:0-23612 GCA_964640555.1 uncultured Thermoplasmatales archaeon
GGATGCACAACCTATGTGGCACGAACCATTATAGATAAATTGACTGAGGAAAACTACGATATAATAGGTTATCCGCGACTTGTAAGATTAAATCCTAATGTTCCATGGAAAACTCGAGGAAATGGTGCACTTTCGATACGAACTGGAACGGGCAAGGGTAAAAAAACAAAGATAGGGGAAATAGGAGATAAGGAAATATTTTGCTATCCTAAAAAGTCTTCTGAGAATTGCAATGATAATAAAATCAAAAAAATTGTGGAACTAGTAATAGATAAACATGCAAAGTTAGAAGATGAAAATACAAACCCTGGATTTGTTATTTTGCGGAAGCGACCGTCTCTGGAAACATATGAAAAAACAGTAAGAGAAATCGTTTCATTGAAGGAAATAGAACAATTATTGAAATCAATTGGGGCGGATTACAAAGGATATAAAAACTGTAGGGGGCTTATCGGTGCCACTGCCTCAATAGCTTGGTATCCAGCATATGATAAAACCTATGAACTAATAACATACAGGCAAAAGGAGAGTTGGGGAACAGAAAGATCTGTGGATGACTCTTCGGTTAAAAAAATGGACAAAACCTGCTCATCAACTTTTGACAATTATGATTACAAAAATAGACATAACAGACTCACCCCAAACTCCCCATGCCCTATTTTATACGGAGTAAGAGGAGATGATATTGAAGATTTAATAATGGCTTCTTCCTTAGTCAAATCAGAACCAGTCGACAGCTGGATAATATTTGAGACTAACCAGGGAACAGATGATCATCTTCAAAAGAAATCTATTGATAAAATAAAACCATATCAATCTGTTATTGTGGAAGGTTCGTTAATTCAAAGTCCACATACTATCAAAGGAGGGCATGTTATTTTTACAATAGGCAATAACACAACAACAGATACGGTCGATTGTGCTGCCTATGAACCCACAAAAGAATTTAGAAAAATTGTGCGAGAACTATGCATTGGTGACGTTGTTGAGATATATGGTGGCGTGAGAGAGAAACCACTGACCGTAAACATTGAAAAGATAAACGTAAAATATCTTACAAAGCAAGTTGAAAAGGTAGAGAATCCTGTTTGCCCAAGCTGTGGAAAGCACATGAAATCAAAAGGTGCCAATCAAGGATACAAATGTAAGATATGTGGCATCACAAGCAACAGACCAATAGTAAAGGAAAAGAAGAGAATAATTCATACTGAGTTTTACGAAGTACCCGTATGCGCCCGAAGACATCTTAGCAAGCCACTAAAAAGAATATATGACAAGCAAAAATATTAAAAATTAATATGGTCTGAATCTAAGAAATTCTGCCATAACCAAGTCATCAATGAGTTCTGTTTGAGACCCAACAGTTATGAAACCTGTACACTTCATATGATATCTCCAATAATTCATTATGCCACCTATAAGGGGATCATAATGCACGTCCAAAGATTGCATATGAACATTGAGAGAAACATTCTCGGTATGCACGACAATATCAAAAGAATGAGGAATAAGCATCCATTTTGTTAAACGCATATCACCAACCTCGAATTGGATGTCGTCTTGTTTTATATTTTGGTAACCACCGTTGTTTTCACTTATTACAACCAATGGTTGGTCCCAATACCACGTTGTCAATATATCTGACCAGACTATTGTATAGGTATCTGAATTAATCTTTCCCCAGTACCATCCAAAATTAAGGGCAGCTTCCACAGTAACTTCCCAATTGTGGTCATGGTATCCAACACCATGAACCTCGATTTCTTTACCTTCAACAAAAAGTTTACCGGTCACATTTGCCTTTGGTAATAAAACTGCCCATTTACCACCAGGAGTATCTCCTTTATACCCCTTCGTACAACCAACAAAATGTAAATCAGCAGAAACATCCCCCATGTCAAAAGAAATATCATATGTCCAATCTCCAGTGTCTCTGTCGATATAACCCCGTATCACCTCTTTATTATTTATCAACACACAAGGAACAACAAAAGATGCTTGAAAATCTTCCCAAAAATGCATGTACTGATTATGTGATATCAACTGATTATCTTTATAAATATCAAGTCTTGAAAAAATAATAATATCTTGATCGAGCAGACTCATGACTCGTACAGCCGCCTGAGCACTATACCCCTTGTCAAATACTGCATCAAAATACCACCACTCTGTAAAATGTGATGAACTAGAAACATCCACCCTGTGAAAGGCATCATCTTCTAATTCAACATCTTCTGGAGAAAATGTAAAATCCCAATATCCATTACCATCATCTGCTTTATTCATGTAAAACGAACGTATCTTTTTTTGAAAATTGCAAACCACACCATCGAGATTGAGTTTTGATAACAGAGTTGAACCATCGAGTTCCTTTTCCAAAAAGGACCTTTTTATGGAGAGCGATTCCACACCTATACTTACCAGAGACATACTTAACAATAGGAAAATGGTTAGTAATATAGTAACTCGCCTCATTTTCTAACCCTACTATAATAATACTACCCATATTATTTAAATATTTTCCAGAAAACATAAGATAATCAACAAAAAAATTTGCTTAAAAACCAATCGTAATCCTTTTTAATGATTTACTGCTACCTACTTGCTAAATTCATCGATGCGGGCGTGGTGTAGCCTGGTATCACTTAAGCTTGCCAAGCTTATAACTCGGGTTCAAATCCCGGCACCCGCATACATCTTTTAAATTTGCCGATTCATTCAAATATAGGGAAATGACATTAATTATATAGTAATATTTATATACTTGTAAATTAAATAGATATTTAGAGAATGGGGGGCAATAATTTTTTAATATCCATCTCTCACCATCCTTCTACTTCCCTCATTCTCACAATTTAAAATCTTGACAAGTAGGTTAAAGAGAAAGAAAAAATATTGTTTCAAAGACTAGTAATTGTGCGACTCTCTCTTTTTCCCTTCATAGTTATTCTTTTCACGATCTATTTCTCTCAATGTATTATCTATTTCCCTCTTTAGTTCATCTATGTTTTGTGTTTCACCTTTATACTCTATATTGTTTTTTTTCAACATTTCATCTACTTCCTTTATTACAGATTCATATTTCCTATCCATTTTCATCACCTGATATTTCATAGCATGCCAAATTCTATCACTGATTGTATTTAAAGCTAATGCGTTAAAATGTCAAAATGGAAAAACGTAGTGTTATGGATCTACTCCTATTCCCTTGGTTAACCAGCACAAAAAATTAATTCAACAAGTACTTCCGTACCAAACCGTGTAGCACTATTATACAATCCTTTTTTGACCACTTATGATATGCTATCTATCTTCAGACGTTGTTGCATGTATAATATGTTATGTCTATTGTTTTTCTCTAACTATCAATTTTCATAATAACCGCCCCCACATAGAACAATAACTTCTTCGCAAATCAATAATTACCATCAAGATTGAGAGGTAGGTAAGGGAAGAAAACATATAAAAGCCTGCGGGGGGTAATAGAGGAGTAATATGTAACAAACTTGGAAATTTTTCCCTACCTCATCAAACATATCTTCTGTTATAATGACTATTTAAATGTGCCGTGTTAAAATGTCAAAATGGAAAAAACACGTCCTTAAAAAATCTGTTTTTTCCACATGCGAAACGATAGATCAAGCATATAAATTCCATTATGGATTATATCATGTATCTTAATCTATATTAATGACATAATCCATAGAGTCGATTATTGATTTAGTATTATCACACTCTTTATTATTACATCATTTACTGGCCAGTCCTTCATTCTATATTTTGTAGTAGTTTCAACGGAGGCTACATCCCTTAATACATCCAACCCTGCAATTATTTTGCCAAATGCAGCATAGTTATCATCCAAAAATGATTGTTTGCCATCACAGATGAAAAACTGACTTGTAGCACTATTTGGATCTGAAGTTCTTGCCATAGATATTGCACCATCAACATGACGTACATCGGGATGAATTTCAAGTTCTATTGGCCCATAAGGACTTGTCTTATGGGTACCATTAGCATAGTATCCACCACCCTGTATTACAAAATCATCAATCACTCTATGAAATACAAGGTCATCATAAAATCCGTCATTTGCAAGTTTTATAAAATTTTCAACAGTTATCGGCACCTTATCTCTGTATAATTCAAGTTTCATCGTGCCCATGTTTGTTTCAATAATTGCAAAGGGGTTTTTTACCAGTTCATTGGGAATCTTTGCTGGATGCCAATCGACTTCGACTCTGATTTTAGAATCTCTTTTTCCAAAAATTAGATAAGGCAATAGCCGGAATCTATTCCAATAATTGCCACCCCACATATTATCACAATCTTTAAAGTAAGCGTTTCTTTTATTCATTATAATATTGTTTTGAGCTATTTTGTTATCTGGTGAATCGTCAAAATATATGCCATATTCATTGTTGTTTGAAATGATATTCCTAGAGACACAATTACTAGATGAACCCGTTAGATTAATGCCAGCATATTCGTTGTTTTTAACGTCATTACCTGAGATAATATTGTTATTGGAGGAGTAAGTTAAAGAGATACCAACAGCATTGTTCGAGAAGGTATTATCTAAAAGGGTATTGTTTGACGATTGTTCGAAGTTTATACCTGGTACGAGGTAATATTGCAATACATCTAGACCATTAGAATCAACAATATTTCCTGAAATTATATTGTTAGTTGAATTAAGAAGTCGTATACCAGGAATAAGATTGAAACTTATTTCGTTACCATGGATGATGTTATTATTTGAACAAATTAGATGCATTCCAATGCAATTATTATACACGTTGTTACTTGTTATAGAATTGTAGTTTGACTCAACCATAATTCCACCAACGGCACTAGATTCAATGCCGCTATTTTGCACAGTAAAATTGCACAACGTGACCGAATCCGCATCTATTTTTATCACAAATGCAGTTTCATTGCCATCGACAATTGTAGTATCTCTACCCTCGCCAATCAAATCTATTGATTTATCTACTGCTACATTTTCATAATAAAGTCCACTATAAACATAGACCGTATCACCATCACTTGCAGCGTTAATACCATCTTGAATATACTGATAAGGATGTTCTTGTGTTCCATCCCATGACCCCTCAATGTTGTCATCATCCACATAAACAGTATTATCAAAAGTCCCATTAGCACCTAAATCTGGTACGATGTTCACTCCAACAAGGAGAAGTATAACTGCAATTATGCAACCCTTTCCACCAAGATAAAAACTCATTTTACAAATACCCATTATAATATAATGCAACATATAAATTTAATACTTTCTATGTGGCATTTTTGCAACAAGTATTACTTTCTCAATTTGGAATCAAGCGAAGCAGGTAAGCGCAAATTTATAATATCAACGGAAACTACCTGTTGCAAAAATTGGAGTGCAGTATTATGATAAAACTAGATTTACATATACATTCCCAATACTCAGAGGATGCCATAGGGTCACCCAAAGACATAATCAAATCGTTAAAAAAGAGGGGACTGCAAGGAATGGCAATTACTGATCACAACACTGTGGAAGGTGGCCTTAAAGCAGTAAAAATCGCACCGAAAGATTTCATCGTAATCCCTGGAATAGAAATATCAACAGCAGACGGACACATGCTGGCATTGAATGTTGAGAAAAACATAGCCAGAAATTTATCTATCCAAGAAACAGTAGAAAAAATTCTTGAGCAAGATGGGACACCTATTGTTCCACATCTCCTTAGAGATATGTCAGGGATAAAAAGGGAAAAATTAAAGACAATACATCAAAAAATCAACGCAATAGAAGTTTTTAATGCATGTAGCATGCCAAAAACCAATTTGAAAATTGCCAAGATCGCAAAAGAATTCAATCTTGGTGGAACAGGTGGTAGCGACTCACACGATCCAGCATACACAGGATATGCATATACAGTAGTAGATACCACCGATATGAATGCTGATGCCGTCCTTTCAGAAATAAATAAGAAAAAAACGTGGGGTGAGGGGATTACTATGCCCCTTGAATACAGACGTGATCGTATGTTAAAATCAATTAGACAGTTCTTCCAACGAGGATTTAAGCGAATTTAGAATCGTATTCACCTTCGTCTATGGCTTTTTGAGTTTCTTGCGGTTTTTTTCCCTCTACAGTAACACCCATTGTCACACAGGTTCCGATTATTTCCTTTGTTTTTTGTTTAAGTTCGCTACCCAGAAGATTGTCATACTTCATTTTGGCAACCTTAATTGCCTGGTCAATAGTAAGATCCCCAATTTTATGTGTTGATGGCGCCCCAGATCCTTTTTCCGCACCAATTTCATTAAGAATCAGCGATGCTGCAGGTGGCGTACCAACCTCAATTTCGAAATTCTTTGTCTTTGGATCAATGATAACCTTTACTGGAACTTTCATTCCTTCAAAACTTTTAGTTTTATCGTTAATTGTATTGATAATCTGCATAATGTTTACACCCATTGGACCAAGTGCTGGACCAAGTGGTGGACCTGCGGATGCTTTTCCTCCTTCAACCAATGCCTCAACCGTTTCTGACATATTGCCTATTCCTCCTTGTCTTTCTTTTCTTCTTTCTTTTTGACTACTCTTACTTGCTCCCCTCGAACAGTAATTGGTATTGGTACAACAGATTCAAAGAGTTCTACCGTGATCTCCTCTTTTGCATCATCGATATGAGTAACTTTTGCAGTTTCGCCCCTAAATGGACCTGCAATCATTTCAACAACATCACCCTCAGCAATTTTTGCAACTGCAGAAGCAGGTACAAGAAAATGCTCTATTTGCTCAACAGGTACATCACCCTCAAGCATATTTCTGGCATAGGAAACTGTTTTAATCATTTCCTTTATGCGCTCTTTATCATAACTCTCAAGGAAAATATATCCTCTGAGTTCAGGCGTTACAAGTATAGAAGGGATCTTTATTTTTGATTTATCTGCCCTACTGTTAATAAGATCAGCAGCGTTCTGCTCCTTTCCAACTTGAGTTTTTATGGAAAATATTTTTGTTTTTTCTACAATGTCATCATCAAAATCTGTACCTTGCATATCATCACACCTTTTAAATCCACCCAAGTAGTTCTCCTATCCAAGGTGCAACATGTTTTGCAAGCAACCAAACAACAAAACCTAGTCCACCTACAATCAAGATGCCTGCCCCTGTTATCTTAGAAGTTTTTGCAAATTCTTCATCCGTAGGTTTACGAGCCATCTTGAGAACCCTTCCGTATTTTCCTCTACCTATTCTCTTTTGTCGTGCCTCTATGTTGTGTTGTAGTTCCCATGCCCGGTCAACGATACTTCTATCGCCTTTATCGCTTTTTAATGACTTCAATATTGACACCTCTATAAGCAACTGGTCAAATAACTAGGTATATATAAAGAATTTGGAGGTTTTATTATGTAGATTACCTTCCTCCCCCATACTAAACTATTCATAAAAAGGATAAGTGAGGCTTTGAACTTATGAGCCGAAGCCATTTTAGGTGTTTTTCTCATGCCACAAAATCAATGCCATACTCCTTATTTTCAAATGCCTTATGAGCTGGACCTAGAATCTGCTTTGATTTAACCCCAGTTATGACAAGCATTGCACGAATACTTCTCTTAAGTTCAGGGTTAACAGTGGTTCCCCATATGATACGTGCATTTGGATCAACTCTTGAATATATTTCTTCAACAACCCGTTCAGCCTCGCTAATTGTCATATCCTCGCCACCAGTAACATTGACAAGGGCACCAGTAGCTTCAGAAATATCAACTTCCAGCAGTGGAGAATTAAGAGCCTCTACAACGGCATTCACTGCCTTGTTTTCACCTTCAGCTTCTCCAAGACCAATCATTGCAACACCGCCTCTTTTCATAACAGTCTTTAGGTCAGCAAAATCCAGATTGACCAAGCCAGGCTTAGTAATCATTTCAGTAATGCCCTTGATTGATCTCATAAGAACCTCATCAGCCACCTTAAAAGCAGCATTCAACGAAAGATTGGGAACAACATCAAGCAATTTATCGTTTGGAATGACGATAACAGTATCACAGGTTTCCCTCAAACGTTTCAAACCTGTATCAGCATTTTCCATACGAATAAAACCTTCAACACTAAAAGGTAGGGTAACAACACCAATAGTCAAAGCACCCGTCTCTTTAGCAATTTGTGAAACGACTGGGGCAGAACCTGTACCTGTGCCACCACCAAGCCCACAGGTGACAAAAACCATATCGGCACGTCCTACAGCTTCACGGATATCTCTCTCACTCTCACGAGCAGCTTCCTCACCAATCTGAGGAAGAGAGCCAGCACCCAGGCCATGAGTAAGATGTCTGCCAATTAAAACTTTATGAGGTGCACCAGCTAGTAACAAATGTTGAGCATCTGTATTTAAAGCCACCAACTCTGCTCCAGAAATACCCCCTTCAATACACCTAGAAATAGTATTAGTTCCAGCACCACCACATCCAACAACCTTTATGGTAGTAGTTAAGCCTGCCAATACCTCCTCCAATTCACGGTTGTTAACACCACGAGTAAGTGAACCTTCTAAAACATCTGGCTTTTTACCCGAATTCTTAACAGATTTCTTTTCTTTCTTCTTATTTTTCTCATTAGCAACTACTTCATCTATAATTTTCCTCATCTAAATCACCGTATCCTCACAATAATAAACCCCAATTCATTGTGACATATTATATTATATGTTCCTGCAATAATTGTAAAGGAATTTTGATTATTAAACATTTCCTAAAAAATTCTAGTCTAACTCTAAAGAAAAATCCTTACTCTTGATGCTATGCGTAAGATATCCCAAAGAAATACGATCAGCAAAAGATGCATATTCAACTATATTATCAGGAGTAACCCCGCCAGATATTTCAATTAAAACATCGGTATTTATCTCACGAATTTTTTCAGCGAGCACCTCTGCGTCTTCATGAGTATAATTATCCAACATGATAACATCGACCTTCATTTTTGCGGCTATGATGGCATCTTTTTCGTTTTCCACCTCAACTTCTACAACCGTATCATGAACTTTCTGCTTTACTCGTCTAATCGCTTCTTCAACAGAACCAACACATTTTATATGATTATCCTTAATCATAACAGCATCATATAACCCATATCGATGCGACTCGCCTCCGCCTAGCATGACAGCTTTTTTCTCATATTTGCGAAAGCCTGGCGTTGTTTTCCTTGTGGCTGCTACAGTCACACGTGGATTTATGTTTCTACATTTATCTACAAGCTTTTTTGTCTCCGAAGCAATGCCACTCATCTTACATATAAAATTTAGAGCCAATCTTTCCCCCATGAGAATAGAGCGAATCGATCCCTTTACCTCAGCCACAATGGTTTTTTCTTTAACAAAATCTCCATCATTTACCAGCAATTCTATCTGAGCCCCGGTTCTTTCAAAAACCATTTTTATTTCTTCTAGTCCAGCAACAACACAATTCTCTTTTGCAACGATGTGCGCCCGGGCAATCTCGTCAGCAAATAGGGAGTTCGAAGTGATATCACCTTCTTCACCAATATCCTCTTTCAGGAATCTGTCAATATCGTCCATCACAATATTTTTTATATTAACTCATTGTTTTAAGGTTTTGGTAAAAGAATGAATCTTGGAATAATTGGCTGTGGTGCAATAGGGACAGACGTAGCATTAGCTGCAGATGAAATGAAAGAAATTGAGAAGATTTATTTACAGGACATTGACAGGAGAAAGGCTGTTAATCTTAAAAAAAATCTTAAAAAAGCAGAAATAAAACCTGTAAAAGAGTTTTTGGACAATGTAGACGTTGTATTCGAAGCTGCGTCACAGCAAGCAGTAGATGAATATGCCCGAGATATACTCCAAACAGGCAAGGATTTGGTTATCATGAGTGTTGGGAGTTTATTTGATGATAAATGTAGGAAGGAACTTGAGGAAACAGCCAGAAGTAAACATTGTAAAATATACCTTCCATCTGGTGCGGTATGTGGCATAGATGGGATATTATCGGCTAGTATTGATGCCGTAGATGAAGTAACACTCGTGACTACAAAGCCCCCCAAATCTTTAGGAAAAAACTATGAAAAAAGAATAACTGTTTTTGAAGGAAACGCCAGAGAGGCCGTAGAAAAATTTCCAAGGAATATTAATGTAGCTGCAAGCCTGTCACTTGCAGGAGTAGGATTCAATAGAACTAAAGTTCAAATAGTTGCGGATCCTGTTGCCACAAGAATAAATCATAAAATACTTGCTCATGGCAAGTTTGGCAGACTCAGAGCTGAAGTAGAAAACATGCCAAACCCAAATAATCCAAAATCAAGCTACATGGCATCCCTGTCTGCAATTGCCACTCTTAAAAGAATTATTAATCCCATCCAAATAGGCGCCTAATAAACATTGGACATTAACGCAGTAAAGGTGTAAAGACAAAAAATAGGTTTAAATACCAAAACATTTGAAAAACTGATTTTTAGTCAGTAACTAAAACTAAATATCTCCCTTTTAATTACTTCTCCAGAATAGAGTATGAAATTTGAAATAAAAGATAGAGATGCTGCTGGAAGAATCTGTAAATTTACGACAGAACATGGGACAGTCACCACACCTAATCTCATGCCAGTTATCAACCCAAACAAGATGCTTATTTCCCCAAAAGAAATGAAAAAACTTTTTGGAACACAAATCGTGATAACTAATTCCTACATAATAAAAAAGAATGAAAAACTTAGGGAAAAAGCACTAGAGGTTGGTGTTCACAAACTCATAGATTTTGATGGCCCAATAATGACAGATTCTGGAACTTTTCAATCGTATGTATATGGAGACGTAAAGTTAGATCCGCTTGAAATCGTGGAATTTCAAAGAGACATAGGAAGCGATATCGGAACGATTTTAGACATTTTTGGAACCCCCCAACAAACTAAAGCAAAAGCATCACGAGGGGTAAAAGAAACAGTAAAACGCGCTCAACAAAGCATACGGGTAAAAGGAGATATGATACTTGCGTGTACGGTTCAAGGTTCCATCTATCCAGACCTTAGAAATAAATGTGCAAAAGAACTAAGTAAAATCGATGCGGATTTTTTCCCAATAGGTGGTGTGGTACCACTGATGAAGAACCAGAGATATTCAGATCTAGTTAGCTGTATTCTCGCGTCTAAAAAAGGGTTAAACCCCAGCAAACCTGTACATTTATTCGGCGCAGGTCATCCATTGATATTTCCCTTGGCAGCCGCTCTTGGATGCGACTTTTTTGACTCTTCAGCGTATGCAAAATATGCAAATGACGGAAGGATGATCCTTCCATGGGGAACAGAAAAACTGGATAATTTGAATGAACTGCCATGTTGTTGTCCAATCTGTACAAAATTCACTGCATCTGAACTTAAAAAATTAAAAGGAGATGAAAAAAGCTTGCAGTTAGCAAAACACAATCTTTATGTCAGTTTTGCCGAGTTGAAAAAGATCAGAAGTGCAATTGCTGAAGGAAATCTATGGGAACTGGTAGAAAGAAGAGCTAGTTCAAATCCATATTTGCTTGAATCTATGAAGAAGTTGAAAAAAACAGAGAATAAAACATGGTTAGAGCAATCTGAATCTACAAGCAAGGATAGGGCATTATTTTACACTGGAAATCACACCATCCACAGACCAATTATATACAGATGCCACAGAAGACTAATCAATAGATATGAACCATTGTTTGACACTACTATTGTGTTTCCAGATGGGAATAAACCTTATTCAAACTATTATTCTGAACAAATAAGGAAAATAATTAGAAAAAGTAACAATGTAGAAATATTGATAAATTCTCGTTTGGGCCCTGTGCCGATCGAGCTTGATGAAATGTACCCATTTGCGCAATCTGTATTTCCTGAAACTACAGATAAGGAAACAGAAAAAGAGGTGTCAAGGATATTTGATGAGTTTACAAAAAATAGAGAAGTAATATTCTGGGGGGGAGATGAAACACTACAAAAGTTGTCCGAATCGCAAGAAAAATCACAGAATGATTTAGATATCAGAAGAATCTCCGCTGTCGCAAATATGCAATTTGGAAAAGATGCTTCTAAATCATTATTCGATGGAAAGATAAAGATTGTTAAATCAAAGAAAACTGGCAAGATACGTAACATATACTGTGATGAAAATCACATCTTGTCCATGCGCGCTGGAGATGGAATGTTTACCCTAAAGATTTCTGGTGCAAAACTGCTTCATAGTTATTTTAAATATCCAAGATTAAGAGTTACAGTAGAAGGAGATGCAGTACCTTTTGTTAAACAGGGCAAAAGTGTTTTTGCCAAGTTTGTTTTGGATTGTGACCCTGAACTCAGACCTTTTGATGAATGTTTAGTTGTAGATGAACAAGACGTGTTAATTGCAGCAGGAAGATGCTTGCTAAATAGATCTGAAATGTTGTCTTTTGAATATGGCATGGCAGTTAAAACGAGAGAACACATCGATTAAAATCTATTTTTCCAAAAAGTGTCAATTAATTTGAAGAAAATCTTGGCATAAAAAGGGCAAAGATGTTTAGTTAAGAGAAAAAGAAGGATGGCTGGTTTAAAGGATGGGATGGGATGCACAAAACTACCAGCTCGATTCCTTCCAATCCAACGAACTGGGCACGTTTTAAGTACTTTTTTCGCAGATGAATATGTAAATATGTATGCAGTTAAAACAGTAACATTACAATCTTTTTTTAATGCAAAAAAACTGTATGATTAAATGATTTTTTTCATGGTATAAACACAAAGAAATGGGAAAAAACATCATCCAATATCTAACCCTTATTTTATAATGTTTCAAGATGTGGTCAATTCCTAATCCAACATATTTTTAGAGCCTTTTCCTCAGAAAAAATTATAAACTCCTGGGATCTTATTTTTCTGGGTGAAAATGGGAAGATATGGCAGTGATTTTAAAGAACCGCCTTGGGTTGCAGGCTCTCCAAAAGAGGTTATGGATTGGGCAGAAGGAAACCGCCCAAGTAAAAAAGGTGAAAAAGCCAGGGCATTAGAAAAGAGGCGAGATGAGGACTTTCTAAAAAACCTACACATCCAGTTTGACTTTGAAGTTAGCAAAAGAAAAATAGAACCGAAAAATATCTTTTCAAAATTGTTTTTAAAAGTAACTAGAAATGAGATGATTGAGGAAGATTTTGATCTAATTTCTAAAGCCGAGCTAATATTGAGAGCGCTTGCAAAGGCTAAATTCAGAAATATTGCAAAATTAACCGTTGATGAAAAAACGTTATACAATCACCCTGAGAAAAAATCTGACTTAAGGAGAACAATAGATGGAATTAGCGAATTTTCACATGAAATAAGGGGCAGGAGATCCATTAAAATAACTGCTGTTTTAGCAGATGTTGAAAAATGTACTGCCAACATAGAAATAAAAAGAATCCATAGTAAAAAAGAGCATTCAGTTGACATCCAAATGACAGGAGAAATAAAAAAAGAACTATACCACACATTTCTAAATTATCTCAATCAAAACTTATGCGTTAAAGAAGAGCTTTCTTAGATGTAAAATACGACAATAAACGTAACTTTAATGCACAGTTATAAAAGCAACAAACTGTTTTCGGGAAACTTGAAATAGGAGGCATATTAAGATGTCAAGCAGTGAAAAATCATCTAAGGTTTCAGGTTTGTATAAAATGTCTGTAGAGAAAAGAATAGAATTTGTAAAGGAGTTTTCAGATTTAGCTGAAGAGGACGTAAACATAATTTCTTCTTCGCTGGACATAAAAACTGCAGATAGAATGGTAGAAAACGTTTTAGGAAAGTTTGAATTGCCGCTCGGCCTTGCAGTTAATTTTGTCATCAATGGCAAAGACTATATTGTTCCAATGGTAACTGAGGAATCAAGTGTTATCGCAGCAGCAAGTAACGCAGCAAAGATAGCAAGAATTAAAGGAGGATTTACAACCGAATGCTCAAGCCCCCTGATGATAGGTCAACTTCAACTATTGCACGTAGATGATGTAGCTGGCGCAGCACAAAAGATAATGAATCGTAAAAAAGAGATTTTACAAGTCGCCAATGACCAAGATAAGATCCTTGTTGACTTAGGCGGTGGAGCAAAGGATTTAGAAGCGCGAATTCTTGATAGTCCACTGGGCAAAATGATAATCACTCATTTAATCGTCGACGTCCGAGATGCCATGGGAGCAAATGCCGTTAACACAATGTGTGAAGCGCTGGCCCCAATTCTTGAGGAAATAACCGGTGGAAAAATAAGACTCAAAATACTTTCTAATCTTGCAGACAAACGACTTGTAAAAGCAAAGGCCGTTTTTGATAAAGAGAAAATGGGCGGAGAAAAAGCCGTTGATGCATTCCTTGAATCATATACCTTGGCATCCATAGATCCATACAGAGCAGCAACACATAACAAAGGAATTATGAATGGTATCGATTCGTTGATAATAGCGACAGGAAACGATTTCCGCGCAGTTGAAGCAGGCGCTCATGCATATGCAGCAAGAAATGGCCAATATACTTCTCTTACATCATATGGTAAAAATGAAAACGGAGATTTAGTAGGTGAAATAGAATTACCTCTCGCAATAGGCATCGTTGGTGGCGCAGGGAACATTCATCCTAAGGCAAAAGTTTGCAAAAAAATACTAGGAATCAAAACTGCACAAGAACTCTCAGAGGTGGTTGCAAGTCTTGGTCTTGCACAAAACTTTGCAGCAGTATTTGCACTTTCAACAGTAGGTATCCAAAAGGGACATATGTCTCTGCATGCAAAAAATATTGCGGTAATGGCTGGTGCTAAGAACCATGAGATAGATAAAGTTGCAGAAAAAATGATCAAAGAAGGAAAAATAAAACTTGATCGCGCAAAAGAGATTCTTATAGAGATTAGATGATACGCTCAGCGATATCCTCTGGTTCCCGTTCACAAAAATAGCATTTGATACGCGGTGGGTCTTCCCTTATCACAATAAATCTACTTTCTATAGGTTCGTTAAAATTAGAGACACATGTGGGATTTGAACAACGGACTATACCAACGATTTCTTTAGGAAGTTTGACCCTATGTTTCTCGGCAACTTCAAAATCCCTGATGATATTGATTGTAGCCTTTGGAGCAATTAATGCTATTTTATCAACCTCTTGAGGATCAAGCTCTCTGTTTTCCACCTTTACAATATCCTTTTTCCCCAGTTTGCTCTTTACATTCATTGCAACGCTTACAGTCGAGGAAGAAGCCTTGGGGATACCTAGAATGTGTAAGACCTTAACTGCGTTACCTGCAGTTATGTGATCTATAACAGTTCCATTTTCGATTGTCTGAATCTTAAGTTCCCTCATACTATCCCCCCAGATATCAAAGAAAGTAGAGCCATCCTAACAGGGACACCATTAAACGCCTGCTTAAAGTATAATGCATGCAGCGTTTTATCAACCTCAGGATCAATCTCAGTAACGCGGGGCAATGGGTGCATAACAACAAGATCTTCCCTCGCATGTTTCAAAAGATCATTGTCGATTTTATAGATTCCGACGACGCGATTATATTCTTCGGCATCGGGAAAACGCTCCTTCTGAATTCGGGTCACATACAAAACATCAGCATCGCTTATCGCCTTCTCCAAACTAGATGTGGATCTAGGTTCCACCCCTAATTCTTTACATTCGTTAATCACCTCTTTAGGCATCTTCAAGCTCCCTGGAGAAACAAAGGTTAACTCCACACCATAAAGAGATAGGGCATACGCAAGAGAATGAACCGTACGACCATATTTCAAATCACCGAGAAGTACAATTTTGTTTTTTTCAATTTTCTTCTTCTCTGTAAGAATAGTAAACAAATCCAGAAGACACTGTGTTGGATGTCTACCTGCACCATCTCCTGCATTCAAAACTGGTACATCGGCAAATTCAGCTGCCAATCTTGCTGCACCCTCCTGAGGATGCCGAATCACAATTACATCACTGTATGAATCAGCCATGCGTATGGTATCTGCTAAACTTTCACCCTTTTTTTGAGACGTTCCGCTTGGATCTGAGAAGCCTATCACCCGTCCTCCAAGTCTATTCATAGCACTTTCAAAACTTAGGCGTGTACGAGTACTGGGTTCAAAGAAAAGAGAAGACAATACCCTGCCTTTCAATATATTTGTATACTTTTCACCCTTGGCATATGGCACCATTTTCTTACTGCATTCAAGAATATGGTTAATTTCTGTCTTTGAAAAATCTTTTATCGAGATTATATCTCGCCCTTTGAAATCCATTTGAATCAAAAGACACAAGATGCAATAATAACTTAATAAACTTTTTAATCTACAAAAATCAGACAAAATCGGGAAAACATATTAATATAATGGAAATCTTCATACTAGTATAGTAGTAACATTATAGCAGTAGCTGTAAATTGCACAATAGCATGCTATAGAATTAGTAAGTTAGCAAAACGATATTAAACACGAAATGAATAGTAGGGATATATCATGCAAGAAAATGAAAAATCCAAAAAAAAGACCATTGAAAAATTACGCATGATTTTAGATAATCCATATAGTGAAGATTTACATATTGAAAATGAGAAAAATTTAAACGCGCTACGTGAGAGATTAGCGAAACCAAATAATGGAAATTTTGGTTACATTCATGAAACTTTTGGAAGTGAAGATGATTCCCTAAATGCAAGCGTTACAGTCCATAAAAAAGAGAAGGATAATCTTGCTGTTCCGGAATTTAAACAAGTGGAACCAGAAGTAGAGAAGCAAAAAGAGGATCCTTTCAAAGATGGAGAGTTGTATGAAGTAGAGAAAGTGGAGACTTATTTACCAGAGTTTGTAGAAGTTAAACCAGAGGAATCTGCAAAGGAGGGAAAAACACCAGCAGAAGAAAAATCAGAGAGTATGAAAAGTGAAAAAGCGAATGTTACCAAATCCCCCGAGAGCGTAAATGAGGAACTGCCAGAATGGGAACCTGTAGACGATGGAGAAACTAAAGCAGAAGAAGTAAAAGAAGAACGTGAAGAGGAAGTTTCAGAATGGGAGCCCATATCTAGTGAGGAACCTGAGTGGGAGAAAAAGGAACTACCAGCTGCAGAAAAAATCAAAGAGAAAATACCAGCTGTAGGGGAAGAGGGTAAAATTGATGTTTTCAAAGACATAGAAAGTATAGATGAAAAAACGGCCAAGTTGCTTTATAAAAACAGGATTATTTCTGTTGATATTTTAAGAGAAACACCAATCAATGAGTTGACAAAGATAAAAGGAATCAGAAGAAAACTCGCAAAAAAAATAAAAAGAGACGTAGGTGAAGCGCCTAAAAGAATTGATGAAAAAGGCGAGTGGCATGTCGTTGTAGATGCGCCCAAGGGCGACACCAAGGAAAAAATGGAAGTAAAACCTTATTTTCATAAAGATGAGACGTCAGAACAGAAACAAAAAGAAACTAAAACATATAGATATGGGGATTATGCACTTTATAGAAAGGAAATCAAAGTAGGTCCTGGTAAAAAACGAACTATCCACTTCTTCAGTAGAACAGAACCCGAGGATGGAGGACCTGTAGATCTACCCGATGGTTATGAAGTAAAAGTGAATAAAAAAACTGGTGTTCCATACATTAGAAAGAAAAAATAAATCTGGAGTAGTGAAATACCAAAGGCAAACATGTTTGATATTTCAAAACGAATTACACAACAGATGGAAAATAAAGAATGGGATTAACTTGTACATGTTGTCATTGTTTTCAAAAAAACAATAATGTAACATAAGTATATCATTCGCTCAACTCTTCTTGTAGATCTATGACCATCTCAGTAAGTACATCTTCGAAAGCATGATGACGATACTCTCTAATTGAACCATTTGGCAAATGAACTTTTACAACAAAATCCACCCCTGCCTTTATGATTTCAATATTGCAAACAATCTCCATAACCTCTCACTATCTAACCGACAATCCGAATCTTGCAACTACATTTATCTTTTCTGTCAGGCGGTGGTCCGATTAACTGAAGATGTTTCTCATCCTTTCATCATTTTAGCGTTTTGCTTTTAGAAACAGGACGGATCTATCCACCTTTTCTCATAGTTTACCTTTTCATAAGCTTCATTTTTCTCTGGGTGTGAGTCTAAGTAAAAATGCGAGAAATGCAATATTGTACCGTAGGAGTAGTATTATAAAGCACATGTTTGTTTGGGTTTAGATAAAGTATAAATAATATTCATTAGGACGTGTATATCGAATGATAGGAATAAAAGTGGAAAATATCGTAGCATCTACTGTGTTTGCGGAGAAATTGGATTTAGACATGATAGCACAATCATTAGATGAAGCCGAATATGAACCTGAACAATTCCCTGGGTTGGTTTATAGATTAAAAAATCCGAAGACGGCCACACTTCTCTTTAGAAGTGGTAAGGCCAACTGTACTGGCGCAAAGAACATCGAGGATGTACGTAAAACCATTGATATAATAGCAGAGAAATTAAGAAAACTAGGTATGGACATACACAAGAACTTGGATATAGTTGTTCAGAATATGGTAGCCATGGCAAATCTCGGGGGAGAACTCAATCTCACGGAGGTAGCTACAGGCCTAGGTTTGGAAAATGTAGAATATGAACCTGAACAATTCCCCGGGTTGGTTTATAGATTGAATGAACCTAAAGTAGCTCTGCTGCTTTTCTCATCTGGTAAAATAGTTTGTGCTGGTGCAAGAAGTACAGAAGATGCATCAAAAGCAGTTAATAAACTGTCCGAAGAGCTTAATTCTTTGGGACTTATTCGCTAAATATTCTCTTCTTCCATTTTAACCATATGAAGAGTTCGTCTAAGAAATAGAACACAATTGCTTGGAATGATCTAATTTTTTGTTTTTTTACCTCTCCGTTGTAGTAATTTTATGTAATAAAACCAGTTATCAACATCGTTTTCTTTTTCTCTTTTCAACCCCATTGTCTTACCGTGATAATATCTGACATTAGTTGTATATAAACGTGCTGTGTGAAAATGCCAAAATGGAAAAACATAATTCTTCCAAGACAGAAAAGCAAAGAGTTACGCCTTTCTCAAGGCTTATAAATCATTTTTTACATTAGGTTTACTTGTGTTAGAAAATGAGATGGAATGGCCCTTTAAACAAAATTGATGATTATAGATATGAGATTCCTTCGAGTTATAAAGGAGAAAAAAACAATCTAAGGATGCGGACTTCAGCTGTGATTTACGCAGATGAAAAAATGATTCCTTCAGTTTTAGCTGATAATGCCCTGGAACAGGCTGCAAATATGACGATGCTCCCAGGAATAGTTGGCAAGGCAATGGCTATGCCAGACATACATTGGGGATATGGTTTTCCCATTGGAGGTGTGGCTGCCACTGATGCTGAAAATGGCGTTATCTCTCCTGGTGGCGTAGGGTTTGACATCAACTGCCTTTATGGCGATGCGGAGATTTTACATGAACATGGCTACAAAATGAAAATAAGAGATTTTGAAAAAGAGTGGCATAAAGAAAGAATAAAATGTGCAAACTTTGGAAAGAAAATCAAAAATACAAAAATAAACGCTTTCATGAAGTTTAAAACAAAGAAGGAAATCTACAACGTGCTAACAAAGAGTGGGAAAAATATAATTGCTACTGGAGATCATCCGTTCTATACACCAGACGGAATGGTACCTCTCAAAAACATCAAAGAAGGTGAGATGGTGGCAACCTTTCCATTTGACGGTATTGAATTTAGCCAACCTTCAAATAAAACCATTGTAACGGAAGAGGACATATCAAAATTAGTTCTTGACAAAGATGTTTCACAAACAATAAATGAACTGAAAAAAAGAGAGCTGCTTCCATTAGCAGCAAACAATGAAAAGCTTCCATACTTGCTTAAATTATTTGGCTATGTCTTGGGTGATGGAACAATATATTTTTCAAAAAATAAGGGGACAATATGGTTTTATGGCGAACCTGAGGATTTGGAAGATATTCAAGGAGATGTTGAAGAACTTGGATTTAAAGCATCAAAAATCTATGACAGAAAAAGAAAACATGAAATAAAAACGATGTATGATACTGCAAAATTTAGTAGGGTTAAATATAGTATTAAAACGACCTCTTCAAGTCTTGCAGCACTACTGTGGGCAATGGGACTAGCAGTTGAAAATAAATGTTCTCAGGATTATATCCTTCCCAAATGGATATTTGATCTGGAATTATGGCAGAAACGGTTGTTTTTGGCTTCATTATTCGGTGCAGAGCTAACTACTCCTTCAACTGTAACAAAACATGATTATAATTTCCATTCTCCTGTACTTTCTTTAAACAAACATGAGAGATTCCAAGAGAGCGGACATCAGCTTCTTGTGCAAATAAAGGAATTATTGGAAGATTTTGATGTAAAATCATCCATCATTAAACAAAGAAAAAATTTTGTAAATAAGGAGGGTAGGGTTTCGTATAGACTTAGACTACAAATCTCCTCTACAATGGATAATCTAATCAATTTATGGAGTAAGGTTGGATTTGAATATAATAAAAAAAGAAGGCACATAGCAAACGTCGCAGTTCAGTACATACAATTAAAAAAGAAGGCTCTGAGGGAGAGAAAAAAAGCAGAAAAAGCGGCAAAGGAGATGAAAGAGTCCGGTTTAAACATTCTGCAAATCTACAATAACCTTAAATCAAATTATGTAAACCGCAGATTCATTGAAAGATCCATACACGGTGGAAGGAAAACATCGCCAAGGATAGCATATGTTTTTCCAAAATTCAGCGAATTTATGCAAAAAAGAACTTCTGGACTTGGTAAATCTGGGCTTACTTGGTGTGAAATTGAGAAAAAAACATCGGTTGAATCTGATAGATATGTGTATGATTTCAATGTTGCTGATAGTCACCATAATTTTATTGCAAATAATTTTGTTGTTTCAAACTGTGGTGTCAGACTAGTTAGAACTAATTTACATCTAGATGATCTAGATGAGAGTAAGATAAAGAACCTAGTTGACGAAATGTTCAAGAATGTCCCCTCAGGTCTTGGTTCAAAAGCAAAAATCCGTCTTAGTAAAAGAGAACTTGATGATGTCTTGAAATTAGGTGCTCGTTGGGGAGTCGAACAAGGATATGGTTGGGATGAAGACATTGAGTTTTTAGAAGAAAATGGATGTCTTGAATATGCTGACTTATCAATGGTTTCGGGAAAGGCAAAGCAACGTGGTTCTTCACAGCTTGGCTCCCTTGGAGCAGGAAATCATTTTATTGAATTGCAGAAAGTAGAAGAGATCTTTGAACCTGAGATAGCCAAAGTATTTGGTATAACTAATAAGGGACAAATAGTTGTTATGATTCATACAGGGTCCCGTGGATTTGGCCACCAAGTCTGTACAGATCATTTAAGGGTTTTAGAACAAGCCGTTAGAAAATACAATATTTGGCTCCCAGACAGACAACTAGCATGCGCCCCTGTGAACTCGCCTGAGGGGCAAAATTACTTTAAGGCTATGGCATGCGCAGCAAACTTCGCTTGGTGCAACAGACAAATGATAGTCCATTGGGTGCGTGAGTCATTTGAGAAAATACTTGGGAGCAGTGCTGAGGATCTTGAAATGAATATTGTCTACGATGTCTGCCACAATATTGCCAAACTTGAAGAACATGAGATAGATGGTAAGAAAAGAGAGGTGTATGTTCATAGAAAAGGTGCCACGCGATCTTTTGGTCCAGGAAAAAAAGAGATTCCATTAAAATATCGCGATATTGGACAGCCGGTATTAATACCTGGAGATATGGGTACTGAGAGCTATCTGCTTCACGGCACAAAAAAAGCTGAAGAGACGTTTGGTTCTACATGTCATGGTGCTGGCCGTGTTTTATCCAGACATCAGGCGCTCAGGCAATGGCGTGGTGAGGATATCGTGAGACAACTTAAAAGCAGAGGTATTTATGTTCACCCAGCAAGTTTCAAAGTTGCAGCCGAGGAGGCACCGGGTTCATATAAAAATGTTAGGAATGTAGTTGATATTACACATGGAGCAGAAATATCCTGCAAAGTAGTGAAATTTATCCCACTTGGAGTGGTAAAAGGGTAGATTTTCACCAATTAATTTTAAATCCTAGAAGCTGTATTATGGTACAGTTAGATGGTGATGCAATTGAATGATGTTAAGATTATCGATTTTGAGGACGTAGACCTTAAAGGAGCAACCGTTATTGCAGGTTTTCCCTCCATAGGATTAGTTAGCACTATTGCTGCTAATTATTTAATAGACGCTTTGAATCTCAATCAAATAGGTTGTATGCAATCTTCTCATTTCCCTGCATTATCAGTTGTCCATACAGGTGAACCGCTATCTCCAGTTCGTATCTACGCAGGAGACCGGACAACTGGGGATAAAATCGTTGTATTTGTTTCTGAATTTAAACCAAAACCCCACCTTATAAATTCAATCTCAGATGCTATTATGAAATGGATCACCGAAAAAAAATGCAAACTTCTTATATCACCTGAGGGAATGGTTGTCGAAGGAAAATCTTCAAAAGATGAAGGCATATCTGATGCATATGCAATAGGATCAACTGATAGTGCTAGACACATATTAATATCAAAGAATATTGCACAATTCAAAAATGGCATTATAGCAGGTGTCTCAGGAGTTCTACTTAACATAGGCAAACAGGCAGATTTTGAAGTAATTTCGATTCTAACTGAGGCGCATCCCAATTATCCCGATGCCAGAGCTGCGGCATCGGCTATAAACGTCATAGCTACTATAACAGATACAGAAATAAATGTGGCACCCCTCTACGAGGAATCAGAACGCATAGAACAGCAACTGCAGAAATTCCATAAACAGGCAAAACCAATGGTGTCTGCAGCAGGTAATGCACCTCAGCCAAACATGTATGGATAATCCAAAATTGTCGCCTAGTGTTACATGATTCATTGAGGTAACACAAATATAGATTTTATAACCAAGTTTAAAATAGATTATGGCATTGCTTTTTGAAATTATGGGAGAAATACCTGAAAGCCATCCACGTTATCTTTCTCTAAAAACCAGAGAAAAAATTTCACAGGCAATGAAAAAGGGCATTACTCATGAAACAGGTTTGATTGCCCATGGTCGGGGAGAAGCTTTTGATTATCTAATTGGTGAAAAAACCATATCATCTGCCGATGATGCAGAAAGAACTGCCGCAGCTGCATTACTTATCGCTGAAAATCCGGTGATTTCCATCAATGGGAATGTCGTTGCCCTTGCCCCTGAGGAATGTATTAGTCTAGCTAACCTCATTCCTGCAAAACTTGAGGTTAATCTTTTTCATAGAACCGACGTTCGCGTTGATAAAATTGTAAAAGAATTAAAAAATAATGGAGCAAAAGAGGTATACGGAAGGACAGCTGATGCAAGCATCCCTAGCTTGGACCATGATAGAGGTTTATGTGACAGAGAGGGTATTTTTTCTGCTGATGTCGTACTTGTCCCACTTGAAGATGGTGACAGGTGTCAATCGTTAAGAAATATGGGAAAAACAGTTATTGCCATTGATCTAAATCCCATTTCCAGAACTGCAAGGATGGCAAACATAACAATTGTTGATAATGTTACTAGAGCAA